>JBBSEL010000085.1:0-8785 GCA_038239755.1 Chloroflexia bacterium
ACCCACTCCAGGCTGACCAGTTGCAATTGCCCGCGCTGGGTGGCGAGGTGATAGGCCGAGTAGGCAAACGCCGCGCTGCCCACCAGCGCCCCGGCCCGCAACGCCCCCGGCGACAGCCCGGTCAGCGTCCGCCCCAGCACATAGGCAACCAGCAGGTACGCCCCCCACCCGGCCATGATGAACGAGAACAACACGATCCCGCTCAGGATCGCTGGCAAAGGCATAAAGGGCTGAAACGGGATGCTGAGCAGGCCGTTGAAGATATTGAGCGTGTGAAAGCGCAGGCTGATCGGCGTGGGATACCAGAGGCGGTTGGTGACGAACGGGTCAGTATGCAGGTCCAGCAGCGCCGTCTTCACCCACCACAGGTTCCACAGGTTCTGCGCGCGGTCCTCCGTCATCACACCGGGAGCCAGCCCATTGCCCCCCAGGTTCAGCACCAACGGCCAGGTGAACAGCACCGCCAGCGGCCCATGCGCCAGCAGCCCTTCCAGGTGGAACCCCAAGCGGGGCCGGGCCGGGGGCGCGGCCACTTGGGGCGCGTCTCCCGCCCGTGGCACCTCCGGCTCACGAGTCGCTATAACCTCGGCACGCGGTGCGGCCACGGGCTTCCTTTCCATAACTACACGAATCTGCCGCCATTGTACCAGAAATCGGGGATATGTGACAAGAGGGTAGCAAGCGATTTGCACTACGAAAACACGAACGGTTGAACCACGAACGCCCCCTCCCGCTTGCCACGCCCCCGCCACCGCGCTATAATATGCCAACGGTCAACCCAGCCCATCAATGGAGAGGACTCATGCCCGATATCGATTTCTCGCGCTTCTACCCCTACGACGAATTCACCGGCCACCTGCGCGCCATTTGCGCCGAGCATCCCAACGTGGCCCGCATGGAAAGCATCGGCAAGAGCCACGAAGGCCGCGACCTCTGGCTGATCACCCTGACTAACACCGCCACCGGCCCCGACACCGAAAAGCCCGCCTACTGGATCGACGCCAATACCCACTCCGGCGAAGTCACCGGCGGCGCGGTCGCCCTCTACACCATCTGGTACGTCGCGGCCAAGTACGGCAGCGACCCGCAGGTGACCCGCCTGCTGGACGACCACACTATCTATGTCCTGCCGCGCATTTCGGTCGACGGCGTGGAGAGATACCTGACCACCCCCCACCTGCTCCGCAGCAGCACCCGCCGCTATCCCTACGAGGATGACCAGGACGGCCTCTACATCGAGGACATTGATAGCGACGGCGAGATCCTGAGCCTGCGGATCGAGCATCCCACCGGCAACTGGAAGGTGTCGGAGCGCGACCCTCGGATCATGCGCCGCCGCGATCCCGACGAGTTCGACGGCACCTATTACCACCTGATCCCCGAAGGGACCGTCAACAACTGGAACGGCTTCGACCTCAAGATCGCTCACCCGCGCGAAGGGCTGGACCTCAACCGCAACTACCCGTTCGATTGGGCACCGGAGGGCACCCAACGCGGGGCCGGTCCGTACCCCTTCTCTGAGCCGGAAACGCGGGCCGAGGCCGAGTTCTGGACCACCCATCGCAACATCAACGGCTTCGTCAGCTATCACACCACGTCGGGCGTCCTCTTGCGCCCCTACAGCACGCAGCCCGACGACGCTTTCCACCCCAACGACCTGGACGTGTTCAAGCTGATCGGGGAGCGCGGCACCGCCCTCACCGGCTACCCCTGCGTATCGGTCTTTCACGGTTTCCGCTACCAGCCGAAAGAAGTGCTCCACGGCGGCATGGACGACTATGTCTATGACCACTACGGCTGGTTCGGCTTCACCACCGAGTTGTGGGACATCACCGCCGAGGCAGGCATCGAGCAGCCCCGCGACTTCATCGGCTGGAGCAAGTGGCACCCCGAAGAAGACGACATGAAGCTGATGAAGTGGAACGACGACGTGCTGGGCGGCGAAGGCTTCGTCAACTGGCGCGAGTTCGACCACCCGCAACTGGGCCGGGTGGAGATCGGTGGCTGGAAGACCAAGACGGTCTGGCAGAATGCCCCGCCCCAGTTCTTGCCCGACCTCTGTCACAAGCACTGCCTGTTCACCCTGGCCCACGCCGCGATGAACCCGCGCCTGACCGTCGAACACGCCGGGGCCGAATCCCTGGGGGGGAACCTCTATAAGCTGACCCTCATCCTGCGTAACACCGGGTTCCTGCCGACCTACACCAGCAAGAAGGGCCAGGAGCGCCGGGCGATGCGCCCGCTGGCCGTCGAAGTGCTGCCCGGCGACGGGGTGACCCTGGTCAACGGGGAACGCGAGCAAGAGATCGCCCACCTGGAGGGCCGCAGCAACAAAGTCCTCGGCGGGTTTGGCAGCGGCGGCTACCCCACCGACAACGCCCGCCGCCTGGAATGGGTCGTCCAAGGCCTGCCCGGCGGCACCGTCCGCCTCGAAGCCCGCTCGGACCGCGCCGGGATCGTCCGCGCCGATTTGACTCTAGAATGACGAGTGGCTCGTGGTTCGTGGTTCGTGGCTCGTGATGTGTAAGTCTAATCACTGACCACTGACCACTGACCACTGACCACTGACCACTCGTCACGCACCGCCCACATAATCTGAGCTATTGGAGGATATGTTTGTGAGTGACCTGGGTATTCTAGCCTGCTACGCCCACCCGGACGACGAGCAGGGCATCAGCGGCACCCTGGCAAAAGCGTTGCAGCACGGCCATCGGGTCGGTATCGTCATGACCACGCGCGGCGAGGCGGGCGAGATCGCCGAGGGGGTGGACGCTACGCCCGACAACCTGGGCGAAGTGCGCGAGGGGGAGATGCGCTGCGCCGCCGCCGCGCTCAGCATCCCGGATGAAAACGTCTTTTTCACCGGCTACCGCGACAGCGGCATGGACGGCACGCCAGAGAATCAGCACCCCGCCGCCTCGGTCAACGCCGATGAGAAGGAAGCCGTGGGCCGCCTGGTCCAGATCATCCGCCAGTTCCGCCCCAGTGTCCTCCTCACCTTCGATGCCTACGGCGGCTACGGCCATCCCGACCACATCAAAATCCACCAGTGGACCACCCTGGCCTTCCACGCCGCCGGGCAGGCCGATCTCTACCCCGAGGCGGGGGCACCCTGGCAACCGGCGCGGCTCTTCTACGCCTCGTTCCCCCGCAGCATGATCCGGCGCATGGGCGAAATGATGCGGGAAGCAGGTATGGATGTGGACCCCAACGCCACCGCCTTTGCCCGTATGGACCCTGAGAAAATGGGGATGCCCGACGATATGATCACCAATCGGGTGGACGTGCGCGAGTTCGTGGAGATGAAAGCCCGTTCGCTAGCCTGCCACGCCAGTCAGATGAACCCCAATAGCCCGTTCGCCCGCATCCCCCCGGAGATCCAGAACCAGATGCGCAGCACCGAGGTGTTCCACTTCGCTGCCGGGACCCCCTTCCCCGACGGGGACACGGGCGACAACCTGTTCGCCGGGTTGTAATTACGAGCGTGGAGAACGAAAACGAGGGGCGCAGTGCTCGACACTGCGCCCCTCGTTTTGTGTACGGTGCGGGCCGGAGATGGCAGGCCTACGCACCCCGCCTCAGGAAGACTCAGATCCTTCAGTACTCGCTACAGGTTGCTCACTAATCACGACCGGCGGCGCGATACTCACCGCAGGCGGAGCAATCGCCTCGTAGGCGATCATCGCCGCCCCGACCACGCCGCTGTAATCCCCTAAGCCCGTGCGGACGATCTCGACCTGCTGCGCGGGCACCTGGAGGGCCGAAGCTTTCGCCGTCTGACTGGCAATATCCACCAGCAGGTCCAGCTTCTCGATCACCCCGCCACCCAGCACGATTCGTTCGGGACTCCACAGGTTGATCAGGCTCGCCAGTCCCAGGCCCAGGAAGTAGGCCGAGCGTTTGAGTGTGCGGATGGTCAGCTTGTCGCCATTTTTCACCGCCCGGGACAGCATCCCCGACTTGATCCGGTGGCCGGGGGTGGACAGCGCCTCGCTAAGCATCGTCTTCTGCCCTAGCTCCATCCCCTCGCGCAGCATCGCCACAATCGCCGTGCGCGAGGCGTAGGCTTCCAGGTGCCCACGCTGACCGCAGCCGCACAAGCGCCCCCCCGCCCGCACCATGGTATGGCCGATCTCGCCCGCCGTGCCTGCCGCGCCGGTATAGCGTTGCCCATCCACCAGCAACGCCCCGCCCACCCCGGTGCCGACGAACACACAGGCGAACAGGCGATGGCCCTTCCCGGCCCCGAAGCGCGCTTCGCCCAACGCCGCGCCCTGTACATCGTTTTCTAACCAGACCGGCAGGTTATACTGTGCCCCCAGTGGCCCGGCGAAATCGACGTTTTCCAAGCCGCCGCCCAGGTTCGGCGCGGCCAGCAGGACCCCATGCACCCGGTCCACCTGCCCGGCCACCGCCACCCCGATCCCGCGCACGAGGCTGCGGTCCAGGTCGGGCACCGCCGCCAGGGCCTCACCGACGGCGTGTTGCACATCCTCTACGACTGCGGTCGCCCCTACCGGGCTGGGCATCTTGCTCATCCCGACCACCTCGCCGGTGATGCAATCCACCACCCCGGCCAGGATCTTGGTGCCGCCCACGTCCACTCCGATTGCGTATGGTCCGGCCATGCCAGCCACCTCCCCTTACCTTATAGGATGCGCTTATTATAGCACACTGGCGTGCCCGCGCTGCGGCCCGCACGGTGGGCACAATGCGGGCGTTCTGTTGTATAATAGCCGGGCGGATGCCACGCCGCCCACTCCACCCTCGGAAAGGATACGCAGCATGATGCCACCCGCCCCCCGCTTCGACTGGCAAGACCCGGCCCATGCACAAAGCTGGATCGACGACCGGATCACCCGCAACCCGCTGCGGAGCGAACACCTGGCCCTGGTGCTGGAGCTACTGGCCGTGCTCCAACCCGAGGGGCAACGCATCCTCGACCTGGGCTGCGGCGATGGGGTGGTCGCGGCCCTGCTGCTCGACCGCTTCCCCGCCGCCCACCTGACCGGCGTGGACGGCTCCCCGCCCATGCTGGAACGAGCAGGCGAACGGCTGGCCGCCTATCCGGGCCGCTGGACACTCCACCAGAGCACGATGCAGGCGTTGGATGCGCTCGACTTGCCCGCCGGGAGCTTTGACGCGGCCATCGGCGTCCAGTCGATCCACCACCTGACCAGCACCGAGAAGCAAGCTTTGTTCCAAGCCGTGGCCCGGCTGTTGCGGCCCGGTGGCCTGTTTCTCCTCTCCGACCGGGTGCGGCTGGCCTCCGCCGACTTGTTCCCCTATCATAAAGCCTTGTGGAACCGGATGCAGGCCCAGCATGACCTGCCCGGTGTTCCCGCTGAATACACCTACGCCGACCACCTGGCCTCCGCCGCGAACCGGGGCGACCTGCCCGACACGGTGGAGGACCAACTGGTCTGGCTACGGGCGGCAGGGTTCGGAGCGGTTGACTGCTTCTACCAATATGTGCAGCGCGCCATGTTCGGCGGCCTGAACGGCCCGGCAGGACCGGACCCGGCGCCGCCCGACCCCGATCTCGTGGCGCATATGGTCCAGATCCATGCGCTATAATCGCCTAGGCACCACTATCCCTGGAGAAAGTGAGACCGCAAAACCCATGCCCCAGCAGGAAGTCAACGGCGTCCACCTGTATTACGAAGATGTCGGGCGCGGCAGCCCGGTGCTGTTGCTGCACAATGCCTTCGGCACCGGGCGCACCGTCTTTAACGGGATGATCGAATACCTGGCCGAGCGGGGGCATCGGGTCCTGGCCCCCGATGCGCGGGGCTATGGCGGCTCACGCCCGCCCGCCCGCGACTTCCCCCCCGACTATTACCAGCGCGACATGGCCGATATAGCGGCGCTGCTGACCGCCCTCGACCTGGGGCCGGTCCACATCGTCGGGCTGTCAGATGGGGGCGTGATCGGCCTGCTGCTGGCGATCCAGCACCCGGCACTGGTGCGCTCGCTGGTGACCTGGGGGACCAATGCCGACTTCCCACCCGAAGAACGCGGCCTCTATGAACACCTGAGCCAGGCGGCCAACTCGCTCGACTTCCTCGACCTGATGGCCGAGCGCCACGGCATGGAAGCCCCCGAAGCCCGCGCCATGCTGACCGGGTTCCAGGAACGGGCGCTGGCGATCACCGATGGGACGGGCGATATCGGCTTGCGCGGGCGGCTGGACGCGATCCAGACCCCGGTACTGATCGGCTTTGGCGAACGGGGCGATTTCTTGCCCCAGCGCCATGCCGACCTGCTCCACGCCGAGATCCGCAACTCCGAACTGTGGCTGGTGCCCCGCGTCGGCCACTTCTGGCCGGTCAGCCCGGAGGGGCGCGAACAGTTCGCCAACCACATGCTCGACTGGATCACCCGCAACGAGTGAGCACGCCCTCCTCCCGCCCTGATCGCGTCCAATTGCGCCGCTGGGTGATACAACACCTGCTGTTGGGGGTCGCCCAATTGGTGCTGGCTGTGGCGGCGATGTTCAGCGTGGTTCTCGGCGGCACGACCACGCTGGCCGATGTCAGCCCGATCACCTGGCTGCTGGTCACCGCGCTGGTCGTCGTCTCCGTGGCTCGGCTGGGCCTCTACTTTGCGCGGGGTCGCCCCAGCACCCGCTGGCTGGAGCCGGAGGAGTAGGGTCCGGCCCATCACACCCTATGCAAAAGGTGGCACACGCTTGTGTGCCACCTTTTTCGTCGCGCTAACCGCTACAGGCCGATCCTAACTCGCGCCGGGGCCGACTGACCAGTTGCGCTCGGCCCGGCCCGCCGCCTTGGGCTGGGGGTTCGTCGGGCGGGTGCGCGGCTTCGGTGCGGGGGCAGCTTCGGCGGCACGGGCCTCGCCCTCGGCCACCTGTTGCAGCAGCCCCACCGTCCGCACGATCTCCTCTGGGGTCACGCTCGCCGTCTGGAACCGCAACATCTCGCCGCCCAGCACGGCCAGGAAGTCGCCCGCCCCCAGCAGCCCCTCGGCCCCGCTGCCATGAATACCCGACGCGATATGCGCCTGCCCCTGGTCGGGCATCCGGCCCACCAGCCGCGCCCCCCAGGGAATATCATCCGACAGCGCCGCGTCCATCGTTGAGGCAACGAGATGGATCCCCGACTCGCGGCCCTCGGTCGCCAGGTGCCGCAGCAACTCGCCGCGCTCTTGCCCGCCCTGCCCGCGTAGCGTCGCGTGGAGACCGTCAAGCAGCACCACCAGCGTGGACCCTTCCAGCGGCTCGCTGTCGGCCAACTGCTCTAGCCGCCGGTTCAAGAGGCGATTCACCCAGCGCAGGCGCAAGTGGACCTCTTCGGGGGTGATCACCGGTCCGGTCACGAGGTGGGGCAGCCCCTCCAACCCCATCCAGGGCGAAATGCCACGCTGTCCCCGCCGCCCCGGCCCCGACACGTCGAGCAGGAGCAGGCGCACGTCGCGGGGGGCATTGTGCAACGCCAGGGAGAGGGCCACCGCTTGCAGCAGGTTCGACTTCCCGGCCCCGGCGCTCCCGGCGATCAGGGCCGGGCCGACTTCGGGCGCGTCCAGCCGCAGGAGCAGCGGTGTCCCGGTCGTATCCAGGCCCAGGGTCGCCGTCGCGGGGGGCACCACCTCGGCCACCTTGCGGGCCAGGGGCAGCAACCGCACGGGGACCGGGTCGGGGCGCGGCACTTCCAGCACCGGCGCGCCGCTATCGGGGTCGGGGGCCAGGCGCACCGCATCCACTTCGAGCGCCTCGGTCAGTTCGTGCAACAGGGGGGTCAGCCGGGCCATCCGCACCGGGGGGGGCAATTGCAACTGGAAATGGATCAGCCGGGGCGAGAGCGTGCCGCCGCCCACCCGCGCGGAAATCCCGTGCGCGTGCAGCACGTACTCAATGGCATTCGCTTGTCGTTCGAGGTAGTCGCGCATGGCCTACTGCTGGATTGGATGAAGAGCCGGATGTCGGAGACAACAACCGTGCAGACCCTTGCCACAAAGAGGTCGTCGGGATAGGCCAACATCGTGTGTCGGGGCGGACGGCGCGAGAGGACGCGAACAGGATGGGCCGTCCTGGCCCCCGATAAATTTAGAGCATCGGCTGTGCCGCCGCCGCCCAGATCAGGGGACTAGTGTTGCGTCTTAATAACGACAACAACCTTGCCCTGGATCTTCACCTGATCGCGGTCGGTGCGGCCCGTAGCGGCGGCCTGCGGGAAGAGCCGGATCGGGTCTTTGTCCGCCGTTGCCGATTGGAGGAAGATGTGATCCTGGCGGCGATAGAACCGCTTGAGCGTCACATAGCCTTCCGGGTCGGTCGAATCGGCCAGCCGGGCTACGACAAAGTCGCCGTTGTCGGCGGTGTCTTGCGGCTGCACGACCACCAGATCACCCGGCTCAATGCCGACGTGGGTCATCGAGGTGCCGCGCACGCGCAGGGCATAGGCCCCACTCCCGGCATGAACCAGCGCCCGCTCTAGTTCGATCCCATGCTCATAGTCCAGGTAGTCGCGGAAGGCCACGGTCACATCGTAGCGCCCGGCGGCGATCTCGCCCGTCACCGGCACCCGCACCCCGGCCCGCTGCCGCCGCGCCCGCAACGCATCCAGTTGGACGGTGTAGACGCCCCGGTTGGCGCTGTTGCGCGAGCGGGATTCACCCCCCTGGTTAGGGTCTGTGCCCAATTCACGCGGCGGCATCGCCGGGGCGGCGGAGCTATAGACGCTCACCGTGCCATCTTCGGCGCGGTGGAACGAGCCGACCGGAGGGGCAACCTGAGTATCTTCGAGGGCAGCGAGACGAGTAGCCAACA
>JBBSEL010000086.1:0-8633 GCA_038239755.1 Chloroflexia bacterium
AAGCCTATCTGGAAGGCCGCAGCCTGCCCCACCCCGAAGGATTATAACGTGCAAAGCCCGGCGATAGGGGCAACCCGCCTATCGCCGGGCCAACAGCGGGAGTATAGCAAGCGTGATCGACGCACCGATTTTTGCCGCGTTGGCCGACCCCACGCGCCGGAGTTTGCTAGTCAACCTGGCCGAGCACAGCCCCCGCACGGCGACCCAACTGGCCGAGGACTACCCCATCACGCGCCAGGGGGTGCTCAAGCACCTGCATATCCTCGCAGTGGCGGGTCTGGTGGCGGTGGAGCAGCAAGGGCGCGAAAAGCGCTACACGCTGACTCCCGAACCGCTGGGCGAGTTGGAGGGGTGGATCAAAGACCTCGGTACCCGGTGGGATACCCGGCTCTCGCGCCTCAAGATGTTCATTGAAAGCGAAGGGGCGGGCGAGTAGCGCAGGCGGGCGGCGGGCCTACGCCGCGTCGAGCCAGGCGGCCAGCAGCGCGGCGGGCTGCCAGAGGACGCGCACTGTGCCGAAGCGCCGCAGGAGGGCTTGCGCCTGGCGGGCACTGGCGGGCGGGCCGGGGGCCAGGGCGCGCAGGGCGGCCACCAGCGGCTCCTGGCTGCTATAGACGGTCAGGCTGTAGTGGGCCGGGTCGCGCCGCCCACGGGTGATCCGCTCGGTCAGGTCGGCCAGCGCCGCCAGCAGGCTGGCCCAGGTACCCCCCGCCGCGCCACCTGCCGGGGGTGGGCTGGTGCCCCGGCGGCTGCGTCCGTCGCGGGTCCACAACCGGTAGGTCGGTGTGCCCGCCAGGTGCCCCACGGCGGGCCGGTCGCCCAGTACCAGGGTATAATCGGTTTCCAGCGGCGGGCGGTCGGCCCCGGCAGGAACGGCGGGGGGTACACGGGGCACGCGCAGGGCATGATAGCGGGCCAGCGCCGCCGCGTCCCCGCCCAACGCTACCGCCAACGCCAGATCGGCCACCTCGCTGCCCCCGCTCTCAGCGGCGGGCCAGAGGGCGATCCGCACCCCCGCAGGCACCGCCCAACGCAGGAGGTGCTGCTGGTGGGCCAGCGCCGCCCCCAGGTCGCCATGCGGCGGCCCCGCCCCCGGTCCTGCCACCGCCGCCGGATGCGTGGTCCAGAGCGGCCCGACCGTCCCGCTCCACCCCTGCGCGGCCAGCCGCAGCAGCACCCCCTGGCCCAGCAGCAACCCAGCCAGCGCTGCCCGCCCCCCTGGATCGGGTGGGACGACCGGCAGGGCCGTCGCCAGGGTGAGCCGGGGGAGCGGCGCGGCGACCCCCGCCCCCTGCCCTTCGACCACAACCGCACAGCCCGCCCCGGCCCCGCGCACCTCTGGCGCGGCCCCGGCGGTGTGGAGTTGCACCCGCGCACAACCCGCCAGCGCCGTCCAGCGTTCCGGTTGGTCTGCCGCGCTGGCTGCGAGGGTCGCGTCTACCTGCGCCGCTTCGGGCGGCGGGCCGGGGGGGCTGGTGGGTTTCGGGATGGCCGAGGATCACGATGCATCGCCGAGGGTGCCTCCTTCTCTCCCCATTATAATACACCCCGCTTCCTGGCGAATCCGCGGGTGATCGCGGGGCAGGCGACATCCCCACCTTCTTCTACTCTGTGCTATAATACTCTCCTATTTATCGGTCAGGGACCCCGGCGGAGAGGTAAACCACCCGAATAGCAGAGGAGAAACGCGATGAATAAGCGGACAAGCAAGGGGCGGATCGCGGCGTTAGCGCTGCTGGGATTGCTGGTGGGGGTGCTGGCGGCCCCGCCCACCGGGACTGCGGCACGCCCGGCAGGGGGCAATGTGGGGGCCAGCGCCGCCGCGAAACCGCCCCCTCCGGCAGCGCCCCGCCCCCAGGTGCTGGTGCTGCGGCTCTACTTCCGCGATATGTTTGAGCGGGACCGGCTGGCCCTGGAATGGAATGCCGATGAGATGAGCACGACCGACGGCTATCTCACCGTCTGGGCCGACCAGGCCACCTATGCGGCGATGCAGGCCAAGGGCCTTAAGGTGGAGATTGACCAGGCGACGACCGAGCAGGCGAACAATCCGCTGCTGTTCAGCCCTGGCGGGGTCAACACCTTCGACGGTGGATACAAGACGGTGGAGGAGATGCAGACCTTCCTCGACCAGAAGGTCGCTGCCAACCCCACCCTGGCCGAGAAGATCGACTTCGGCAACTCGTGGTGCAAGGACCACGCGGGTTCCTGCACCCGCCCCAGTGCCTATAACGGCTACGACCTCTGGGCGCTGCACATCACCAACCGCGCCATCGCCGGGCCGAAGCCAGTCTTCTGGTACGATGCGGGCATTCACTCCCGCGAGATCGCCACATCCGAAGTCGCCATGCGCTATATCAACTGGCTGCTCGACAACTACAACACCAACGCCGATGCCCACTGGCTGGTGGACTACCAGGATATCTGGGTGGTGCCGATGCTCAACCCCGACGGCCACCACATCGTGGAAGCGGGCGGCAGCAGCCCCTACTACCAGCGCAAGAGCGCCAACAACACCAACGGCTGCACCACCTGGCCCCCGACCAGCAGCAACCAGTTTGGCACCGACCTGAACCGCAATTTCCCCTTCCTCTGGAACTGCTGCGGCGGCTCGACCAGCGCGGCCTGTGATCAGCAGTACCACGGCGTGTCGGCAGGGTCGGACCCCGAAACGCAGTATGTGATGACCAAGATCCGGGCGCTGATCCCCGACCAGCGCGGGCCGAACAACACCGACCCGGCCCCGCTCACCGCCACCGGGGTGGTCATGGGGATGCACTCCTATGCCAACCTGAACCTCTATCCGTGGGGCTGGACCACCACCGCATCGCCCAACAATGCCGACCTGGCGAACATCGCCAAGCACATGAGCGCGACCAACGCCGCCCCGGCGGGCAACGGCTACCAGGCCTGCGCGCCGCCCAACTGCCTCTATGCCGTGGACGGTGACTCGTTGGACTGGGCCTATGGCGAGCTAGGGGCCGCGGGCTACACCACCGAATTGGAAGGGGGCACCTTCTTCCCGACCTATTCCAGCATCGACAGCACGATCTGGCCGCACAACCAGGGGATGCTGATCTACCTGGCGAAGATCGCCGGGACGCCCTACCTGACCACCCGCGGCCCGGATGCCGCAGGCGTGCCCACCGCGCCGATCGTCGTGACCGCTGGAACCCCGGCCCACCTGACCGCCTCGATCAATTACGGCTGGACGAGCAACGGGTACAGTCAGAACGTGGCCGCCGCCGAGTATTACGTGGACACGCCGCCGAGCGCCGGGGGCACGGCCACCGCGATGACCGCCACCGACGGCGCGTTCAACAGCACCACCGAAGCAGTGCAGGCCGATGTGCCGACCGGGAGCCTCGCGGTGGGCCGCCATATCCTGTTTGTGCGCGGGCGCGGGGTGAACAGCTATTCGGGCAACCTCAGTTGGGGGCCGATCTCTGCCGCCTTCCTCGATGTGCAGCAGGCCAGCGGGCCGACCGCGACGCCGACCAACACCCCCACCGCTGGCCCGACCAACACGCCGACCAATACGCCGACCAACACCCCCACGGCGACGAACACGCCGACCCCCGGCGCGATCACCTGTAGCGAGGCGCTGACTAACCCCGGCTTCGAGAGCGGCACGACTCCGTGGGTGGCCTCGGCGGGCAACGGGCACGCCATTGTCTCCACCACCCGCCCGCACACTGGCACCCACAGTGCCCTGCTGGGCGGCTACAACCGCGCCGCCGATGCGATCTACCAGCAGATCACCATCCCGGCAGGGGCGACCTCGGCCACGTTGAGCTACTGGTGGTACATGACCACGCAGGAAACCAGCCACCCGTGGGATTATCTCTACGTCCGCATCCTGAACAGCAGCGGTACCACCCTGGCGACGTTGCAAACGCTCAACGATGGCAGCACGGCCAACACCTGGACCCATCCCAGCTTCGACCTGTCGGCCTACAAAGGCCAGACGATCCGTGTCCAGTTCCGCGCCGCCACCGACAGCAGCCTGACGACGACGTTCTTTGTGGACGATGTGAGTGTGACCGTTTGCCAGTAGCGCGGGGGAGGTGAAACGTGATGCGTGAAACGTGAAACGTGATGCGTGAAACGTGATGCGTGAAGCGTGATGCGTGAAGCGTGATGCGTGATGCGTAAATATGCTGGTCACTGGTCACTGGTTACTGGTCACGTTTCACGCTTCACGTTTCACGCTTCACGTCAGGAGGATCGAGCGGATGGCAACCACCTCCTACACGTTCCGCCCCCCGACGATGGCCGACCTGACCTCCGTGCTGTGGGTGCAGCGGGCGGCGGTGCTCGCGGACTTTGGGGCGTCGCGGCTGACGGAGGACGACCTGCGCGCCACCTGGGAGGGGGAGACGCTGGCCCTTGCCACAGATACCTGGGTGGCGTGCGCCTCCGATGGCACGGTGGTCGGCTATGCCGAGGCGGCGCAAACCGAGCAACCGGTCTGGGCGCTGATCTGGGTGCAGCCCGACCAGCGCGGCAGGGGGATCGAACCGGCGTTGCTGGCGCGGGCCGAGGCGCGCACCCGCGATCACGGGGGGGCGACCACGCTGCTAGGCCGCGCCAGCGACACCAACGAGGCCGCCCGGCGGGCCTACGCGCAGGCCGGGTATGGCCCCTATCTCTCGTTCCAAATCATGCAGATCGACCTGGACGGGCCACCGCCCGCCTCCCAACTACCCGGCGGCCTGACCGTGCGCGCCTTCGTCCCCGATCAGGACGACACGGCCACCTATGCCGCCGACGAAGAATCTGCCGAGGACAAAGGCTACCACGATCCGTTGAGCTTCGCGGACTGGTGTACGCGCATGGGTCGCCACGCCGCCCACTTCGACCCGTCCCTCTGGTTTCTCGCCTGGGACGGGGCCGATCTTGCCGGGGTCGCGCTCAACTATGTCGAGGCCGCGACCAACACCGGGTGGGTCGATCACCTGGGGGTGCGCCGCCCCTGGCGTAAGCAGGGCCTGGGGAAGGCGCTCTTGCTACACACATTCGGGGCATTCTACGACCGGGGCATCCGCACGGTCAAGCTCAGCGTAGACAGCGGCAGCCTGACCCACGCCCCCCGCCTCTACACGCAGGTGGGGATGCGCATCATCCAACTCTATCACATCTACCGCAAAGAGTTAGCGGGGTAGAGCGCCGGACGCCCCTCACCCCTGTCCCCTCTCCCCGCTCACGCGGAGCGAGGGGGACTCCCCCCAGCAGCGTCCGCATCACGTTTCACGTTTCACGCTTCACGCAGCGGGGAGAGGGGACAGGGGTGAGGGGGACTCCGCTTCAGCAGCTTCCCGCATCCCACGTAGCAGCGTCCCCGCTTCACGCATCACGTTTCACGTTTCACGTTTCACGCTTCACGCCTCCGGGCGCAGCGTGGCCCAGATCTGATGGTTGACGCCGACGCCGCGCACGTAGCCGAGCAGGCCGAGCATGAAGTATTTGCGGAGGGCGGCGGCGCGGCCTGGTTCGGTCAGAGCGTCGATCTCCTGGCGGTAGCGGTGGGTGTTGTCGGCCCAGGCGCGCAGGGTGGAGGGATAGTGGGCGGTGATGCTCTGCACCCGCTGTACCTCGAAGTTGTTGTCCTCCAGCGCGGCGATCACGGTCGAGAGGGGCGCGGGGTCGCCCACCGCGCCGTAGGTCTCGTAGATGTGCGCGGTGCCCGCCGTGGTCAACGCCTGTTCGCGGTAGGCCGCGTTCTTCACCCCGATCACCTGGAGATAGATCGTGCCGCCGGGGCGCAGCACCCCCCGGCAACGGGCCAGCGTTTCGCGCTTCAGGCGCATGTGTTCCAGGGTTTCAAAGAAGACCACATGGCTGAACGTGCCCGGCGGGTCGGGTAAGGCCAGGACGTGGCCCAGGCGGAAATCGATCAGCCCTCCTACCCCGGCAGCGTCGGCCCGCGCGGCGGCGAACGCGGGTTGGTGGGGGGCGAGGGCCAGCCCGGTCACCCGGCAGCCGGTCTGCCCGGCGGCGTAGAGGCCGAACGCCCCCCAGCCATAGCCCACATCCAGCACATGCGCGTCGGGGGTGAGGCCCAGGCTCGCCACCACCTGCTGGAGATTCGCCTCCTGCGCGGTGTCCAGAGTGGGGTGCGCGGCATCCCACAGCCCCGAACTGTACTTCATCGTTGGGCCGAGGATATAGCGGAACACCTCGCTGGGCATGTCGTAATGGACGTTGCTTTGTAGATCGTGGGCGATCTGCCGGGCGATTTCGCCGTCGGTTGCCAGCGCGGGCAGCGGCGTAAGAACCGGGTACTGAAATTGGTCTACCCTTGATGCCAATGTATCGGTCATGCCTGTTTCCTCCCAACACAAAACCACAGCGGCCTGGTCAACCGCCGGGTAGCGTCACCGCACGGGGCCGGATTTAACGCTGCTGAGCGGCTTCGACACGCGCGAGATCGTCGGCGGCTCCCAGGCGGCGGAACAGCGTGGCGGCGCGGACGAGGTGCGCCGTTCGCACCCGGTCGCCGGGACGGCGGTGCCGCGCTAGCTCGTAATGGATCAAGCCCTGCTCGTGGGGCATAGCCAGCCGCCGGGCGGCAGCCAGCGCGTCCTTCCAGGCGCGGACGGCCCGGCGCGGTTGGCCGAGCAGCCAGGCCGCCCGGCCTTCGTAGTAGGCCAGATAGGGCTGGCCGATGGGGAATACCCGCGTGAAGGTGCGTAACGCGGCACACGCCTGTTGCACCTCGTGGGCAAAGGCGGCCTGGTCGGCGGGCGGGGTGGGCGCGGCGGCCTCCCAGCGGAGCAGCGCGATCTGGGCGACGGTCAGCACCGCGTCCAGGTTGGGGGCGCGGTTGAGCGACATCTGGCTCAGGATCTGGGCGGTCTGCGCCGCGGCCTGCCGGGCCAGATCGGGTTCGCCCCGCCGCCAGTAGACCAGCGCCAGCACCGCATGGGCGCGGATATTCTCCGCCGTCCACCCATCGCGGGCCAGCAGGTCGGCCAGCGCATCCACCCACGGCCCGGTCGGGGCCAGATCCCCCCGGCGCAAGGCGCTGGTTAACTGGCCGATCAGCCCCCACATCTCGGCCTGGGTATGGTTGGTCCGTCGCCCCGCCTGGTAGAGCCGGGCGGCGAGGGCGGCGGCGGCGGGGGTGTCGCCCTGGTAGTGCATCACCCATTGCAGCATCGCCGCATATTCTTCCCAGTGGCGGCGGTCGCCCACATGGTCGGCCAGGTCCACGGCGCGCCCCAGGCTCGCCCGCGCAGTGGGCCAGTTGCCCACCCCCAGAGCATAGAGGCCCGTCACCGCCGACACATAGGCATCGGCGGCGGGGTCGGCCACCTGGCGCACCGTCTGCAGGGCGCGGCGGCCATAGGCCACCGCCAGCCGGTGGATCGGGATAAAGCCGACGGCGGTACCCATGCGAGCATAGCTGCGGGCCAGTTCCGCCGACAGGCCCCCCGGCTCGGCCACGTTCAGCCCGGCCACGCAGGTATAGATCGAGGGCACCCGGTCGCTGGTCAGGTAGAAGATCGTGCCCAGCGTTTCATAGGCTTGCGTGGCCTCCCGCCGGGTCACCTGCTCCGGTCCCGGCGGGTCGGGGGAGTGGGCCGGGGGACGGGTGTAGCGCAGCCGGTGGACGATCTGTTGCCCGAACTGCCCCAGCAAGGCCCGCATCCACTGGCCCCGCGCCGTGGGGATCGGCTCGCCCAGCAAGGCCAGCGCGGTCTCCAGGTGGGGGCGCGCCGCCCGCAGGTTGCCCAGGCCCCAGTAGGCCTCACCCAGGTGCTTCTCCCAGCGCGCCCGCCGGGTGCTGTTCGGTTCGCGCCGCCCCACCTGCAACGCCTGGCTGAAAAAGCCGACCGCTTCCTGGTAGGCCCCTGTGCGGAGCGCCTGCGCCCCGGCTTTTCCCAGGTAGTCCAGCGCCTTGTCGGTGACCTCAGCCTTGCTCCAGTGGTGGGCCAGCAGGGCATAGAACGGAGTCAGATCCTCGCGGTAGGTCTGCTCATACCACGCCGCCACCGCCCGGTGCAGTTCGCGCCGCTGGGCAAAGAGCATCAGGTTGTAGGCCACCTCGCGGGTGATGATGTGCTTGAAGATGTAGCTCAGTTCGGGCGGGGGCACATCCAGCGGGGTGAGATCCAGCCGTTCCAGCACGTTGAGATCGTCGGCCAGGCGGGTGCGTTCCGCTTCGATCGGGTGGATATCGCGCAGGATGCGGTAGGCGAAGACCCGCCCGATCACACTGGCGACCTTGAGGGTCAATTGCTGCTGGGGGGTCAGCCGATCGATGCGGCTGGTGATCACCCCTTGCACCGTGTCGGGGAAGTCGATGGTGCGCAGGTCGCCCGCGTCGGGGGCGATACGGCACGCGCCGTCGCTGATCTGGATCAGACCGGTATCGCGCAGGGAGTAGGCCAGTTCTTCGCTGAAGAAGGGATTGCCTTCGGCTTTCTCGCGGATCAGCGCGCCCACCGTCTCCGGCAGGACGCCGATGCCCAGGCGCGTGCAGACCAGCGCCAACGTTTCGTCAGCCGGCAAGCCGGCGAGGTGGAGGTGCTGTAGGCCCGGTGTGGCGCGCAGGGCGCGCATTTCGGACGGCGCGGGATCGCCGGGCGGCCGACTGCTGTAGACGCGCAACAGCGACGCTACCCCTT
>JBBSEL010000087.1:0-8602 GCA_038239755.1 Chloroflexia bacterium
GCCGCCCCAGGTTCAGAATGTATCGTAACTCCATACGCCCCTGCCCCCGACCTCCTGGCCCCGTGCAGCATGTCCTCGCCGCATCCGCCGCGCCATTATAGACTACGCGCTGCTGTTACGTCAAAACACGGTGGGCGGATCAGGAAACCTGTAGGATATGGCTCTGCCCATTGATGGTCGGGTGTCCTCAGGCATTGGGGTCGCCCCAGCATCAAGGGACAGAGCCATCGCCTACATCAGGCGGCGGTGCTGATAAACGGATCGCAGAGGGTTAAACGGATCTGTTTGAACAGCCATACAGCCAGCCTTAACCCGTCCATCTGTTTAATCCGTTTCCCAATCCGTTGACAGCACGGACCCCTGACCCCTATTCCTTCACCGCGCCGATAAACTTGGTGATGAATTGGAGGATCGCATCGGACTGGAAGTGGTCCAGGTATTGGAGATGCATCCAGGAGGCGAGGGCGATTTTGTGGTGGTCGGGCAGCGCCTGGGGGAACAGGTAGATGCCCTCGCCCGCCCGCGCCGCCAGTTGGGTCTGCACCAGATCGGTCAATTGCTGTTGCAGTTCGGGGCAGCCGCCCGCCCCGCAATCATAAAAGATGCCGACATTGCCGTGCTCCAGCAGGTGGACCGACACCTCAGACGCGACCGATGTGGTCATCACATGGGCCGGTGCCCACTCCTCGCGGTGCCAGCCCGAAGTCGCTGGGTCGCTATTATAGGGCGGGTGAGTCTCGCCGAGCAAGATGTGGGTGTGCCCCTGGTCGGCAAACGCCAGCAGTGGTCCGACCCCGGCGTTAGGGTTGAGCATATCCGAAGCCGTCCAGACCACCACCCCGACCAGCACCAGCACGAGCAGCCCGGCCACCGCCAGCCCCACCGTGCGCGGGCGGCGGGTGCCCGCCAGGGCGGGCGCAGGCGTGGCCCGCACCGAGGCGGGCGGCCCCGCCGCGCGGGCCGGGACCGACCCCACAGGCGGGGCTGCCGGGCCGACGATGACACGGCGCAGCGGGGTAGTTGGGAGAGGCCGCCCGCCCGCATCCATATGGACGGGCGGCAGGAGCAATTCGGCTTCATGCGGGGCCGCGCCGGGGGGATGCGTGCCGTTGGTCGAGGAGTATTCGGGCATGCAAGGGTCTCCAACCGGGGGTGAGCTACTCCAGATGCGGGCCGCCGTGTACATCGGGAGTGACGATGGGGGTCATAGCGCAGTAGAGCGTGTTCGGGTTGCAACCGGCACATTCCGGCTGGATCGTCGAATGGCTGATGCGGAACTCGTGCTCCAGCAGATGATTTAATTCCGCCAACACACTGGAACACTGGCTCACCAGTTGGTCCGCGATCTTGACATGGCAACTCAGCGCATACAGACCCTGGCTGATCTGCCAGATATGCAGGTCGTGGACATCCAGCACGCCGGGCACCGCCTTCATCCGCGCCGCCACCACCGCCGCATCCACATCCTTGGGCACCGATTCGAGCAAGATCCGCACGGTATCCAGCACCACCCGCGCCCCGCTGAAGGCCACCAACAGGGCGATGCCAATACTGAGCAGGGGGTCAATCGGGGTCCAGCCGGTCAGGGCGATCACTACCGCCGCCACCTGCACGCCGCCCGACGCCACCGCGTCGCCCATGACATGGATCACCGCGCTTTGAATGTTCAGGTTGCCGCTGGCCTCACCGTGGAGGCTCAACCCGATCAACGTGTTCGCTACCAGCCCGATCAGGGCCACCCCGAACATGATCGTACCCTGGATCTCCGGCTGGGTGCCAAACCGCCCCACCGCCTCCCAGATGATGAAGGCGCTGATCGGCAGCAGCGTGGCCGCGTTCAGCAACGCCGCCAGGATGCTCACCCGGTGATAGCCGAACGTGCGGCGGGCATCGGCGGGGCGGCGGCTCTGCACCAGGGCGAACCAGGACAGCCCCACCGCGAACACATCGGTCAGCATGTGCCCGGCATCGGCCAGCAGCGCCAGGCTGTTCGCCGTCAGCCCGCCGACCACCTCCACCAGCAGGATCAGGATGGTCAACCCCAGGGCCAGGCGCATCTTGCTCTCAGTCTGGGGGGCATGGCTGTGCGCGTGGTCGTGATCGCCATGCGCGTGATCGGGGGCTTGTTCGTGGGCGTGCCCGGCAGCGGTCGAAACCACCAGCGGGCGAGAATCGGTCTTCATACGCTAATTATAACAATCTTCGTCCTAGAAACAAAGCCGCAAAGCGAATAGGCGCTTTGCGGCTTTCGTCCCTGCGGAACGCGGGCATTACTGCGCGTCGTCTAGTTCAGCCTCCGGGATCACCCAGATCAGTTGAGCCACCTCGTCCCCGATCACCACCGGGGCGGCTTGCCCATCCACCTGCACCGTGCAGGTCTTGTTGAACGACAGTACCGCGTCCACAGCGAGCAGCGCATCGGGGATCAAATGATTGTGCTGGAGGAAGGCCAGCAGCGCCGGGTCCACCTCGGCCTCCTCCGAGATCCGCTCGATCATCAGGCGGTCGCCTGCCTGCGCCTGGCCCAGCACCATGCGATTGCGCGGCGGATGGGGGGCGAGGCCGGGAATCGGGTTGCCGTGTGGACAGCGGGTCGGGTTGTGCAGCAGGCTGATGATCCGCTGTTCGGTGCGCGGGCTGATCGCGTGTTCAAAGCGCATCGCCTCTTCGTGCGCCTCGTGCCACTCCAGGCCCAGGATGTCGGTCAGGAAACGCTCGGTCAGGCGGTGGCGGCGGATCACGGCACGGGCGATATGCATCCCGCGCTGGGTGAAGCGCACTTCTTTTTGCGGGGCGAAACTGATCAGCCCCGCCTCGACCATGCCCTGAAGCTTGACCGTCACCGTGGCCGGGGTGCGACGCATCCGCTCGGCCAGCCGCGCCCCGATCACCTGCTTGCCCTCGTCCTGCATACTATAGATCGCTTCCAGGTATTCCTGGATCGTGTCGCTGATCCCGGCCAGCGTCTCATCGGGCAGATCGGGCAGCGCCTGGGCATACGACCCGGCCACATCAGGTGGCCCCAGCGCCTCCTCGGGCGAGAAATTAGAAAGTGGTTGAATCATCGGTTAGGTGACTCCTCTCCCACGAGGCTGAATGGTTCCAGAATATTATACTTACAAAGTTAGTATAAACTAACTTCTTGCGTTTGTAAAGATATTCCAAGCGGATCTAAGCCGTGCCGATCTCCGGCATGGTATTCTAACACCCAGCAGTGTATAATGAGAAGGCACGCTAGAGCACGTTTGCTCGGCTAATCCACCCCGCCCCTGGAGGCTCACCCTATGGGTATCCCTACCCACGCAGACGCGACTCTGCTGATCGATGTCTTTAAACTGCGTCTGGAACCGGCCATGCAAGAGGCCGAAGCCTGGTTCACCACCAAATTCCAACCTGGGCCGTGGAGCCAGGTCAACGCCCGCTACCCGGTGGGTGGTCCCGAACGCCTGTACCTGACCCGCGTGTTGAACTACTGGGAGATGATCGGGGTACTGGTCTATCATAACCTGCTGAACGAAGATCTCTTGTTCGACCTGCTGGAAAATACCGACCGGCTGTGGGACCGTTTGCGGGAGTGGCTGCCGACCGCCCGCGCCGAAAAGGCGCTGGATGTGGGCGAAAACATCGAGATCCTGGTCCAGCGCCAGCACCGTTGGCGGCAAACCTACCAGCTCAAGGCCGACCGGCTTTAATTGCGGATTGCAGAATGCGGATTGCGGATTTCCCTTTTAGTATTCCGCAATCCGCAATCCACATTCCGCACTCGTCAGGGCCGGTACTGGAACGCGCCATCCTTCCACTGGTAGGTATCCACCTGGGTGCCGTCCGAACCGGAACGAGCGACGATGAATGGGGGCTGGCCCGCGCCCTGCTCGCGGATCTCGTAATCGCCCGTGCCGAAGCTCTCAAACCCAGACAGTGGCCCCCCTGCGGGCGTAAGAGCGCATAGCCCGCCGGGCTGTGCCCCACCACGTAGAGCGTGCCGCCCGCCGCCATGGCCCCGCCCTGGCCGCTGAGCAACTCCGGGTGCCCGTCGGCGGTGAGATCGCGGGTGCGGAAGACCTGGCTCTGCGTGCCCGCCAGCGGTCCGGCGCTCCAGACCAGATGGTAAGTCTCGACGCTGCCGGGCGGCCCGCCAAAGGCAAAGATCCCCAGGTAGAGCCGATCCTCCCCCAGCGGCTTGTAGGTCACGGCGATTTCAGGAATCCCATCCCCATCCAACTCGGCAGTCAACTGGGCGATCACCGTGGTCACCCCCTCACCCTGCGACACATCGAACGTGGCGGGGTCGGGCGGCGCGGGGCGCGGCGGGATGGGGAGGACGGTGGGCCAGGGCGTGCCGGTCACGGTCTCGGCCACGGCGAGGGCGTTGCCGGTCCAGCGGTAGAGCTGGCGCGTGCCCACCCGGTCCACCAGGCTGACCAGCGCGCGTCGCCCTCCCGCATCGGGCGCACCCACCTCTAGCGACCAGCCGCAGAAGTAGGCTAGCCCCGTACAGGCTCCCCCCTGGGGCCGCAAGGGCGGGTGGTCCGCCACCTGCGCCGACCCGCCGTAGACATAGGCATAGACCCCGCCGGGCTTGAGGATGTTTTGATAGATGATTTCGGGCCGCCCGTCGCCGGTCAGGTCCACCACCTGGAGATTGCCCGACGCGGCGACCGAAAAATCGACCTGCCCCCGCCAGACCACCTGAAACCCACTCGCGCCCCCGGCGATCACCAGCGGCACCACCGTCTCAAAGACCGGCTCCCCGGTCTTCCCGGCCAACACTACCCACTCGTTGTGGCCGTCGCCGTCCAGGTCGGCCTGGACCACACTGAGCGGCTGCTGCCCGGTGGGCAAGAGTGCCAGGATATCCGGTTCACCAGAAGGTACCGTGGCGCGGGGGATGGCGGTGGCGGTCGGCGGCGCGGGAGACGGCAGGGGCACGGTGGCGGTCAGCGCCGGGGGGATGGCGATGGTCGGCGGGGGGGTCGGGGTGGGCGCGGTGTCGCACGCTGCCAGCAGGCCCAGGCTCAGCAGTAGCCATCCGTATACCCCTAATCGTGTCATGCGGCTCACGCGGGTATTATAGCACAGAGCGCCGTGGCCGTTTGGAGTTTGGTAGACAGATCTGGTTCCAGGCCGTTCTGGCCCGTGGCGGGCGGCCCTACCGGACCCCCCACCGTCCCCCGCCTTCTACGCGACCACCTGCGCGAGGTCCGCGGCCCCCCGCCCTAGCGCATTGCCCCCCCACGCGACCAAGCGGCTCACTGCCACCGCGGATGCCGGACGCTTGTAGCCCCGCATCGTCCGATACCGTTCCTTGATCCACCAGCCGATCCCGCGCTCACTCGCGTTGTTCGTGCCATCAATCCGCTCCCCCGCTGGCCCGGCCCACGTCCGATAGCGCGTGAGGCGGCTCCATAACTGCGCCCGGTCCAGGAATAACTGCCGCAACCGATAGGCCAGGCTCCACTTGGCCCCTTTGCCCGGCGGGGCCGCGTCTTTGTAGCGCTGGTGGAGGACATCCAGTTCGTACGCCTGCTGCGGCTGGCGCTCCTCCACCACTGTCCCCAAGCGCTGTAAATCGGCCTGCGCTTGCTCCTCCGGCACCCCGATCGCGGCTAGCGAGCCATCCGGGTCGCCCACCACTTTGGCCGTCAACTCGGCCACTAAGGCATCCGTATTGCGCCGCACATGCGTTTTGCACACTTGGTGGGTCAGGCCCAAGCCGTCCGCTGCCTGCTTCATGCTGTCGGCATCGTCCGTCACCAGCAACTCCGCCCCCACCGCGTCCACAATCGGGGCCAACCACTCCTGGATCGTGGCCGCATCCGCCCCCTCGAGCACATCAATGGTCAGGGTCAGGCCGCTAATGGCATCGACGGTGAGGCCCACGGTGAGCCACTCGCCGTTGCATAGTACCGAGGTCAGATCGGCCCCGATCGCGGGGGTGCGGAGCCCGGCAAACACGGCGTGTTGGCGCAAATCGGGCAAGCGCGCCGCCGCTGCCTGGACCGCTTCATAGATCGTCGACTTGGCGAGCGGTACGCCGAGGGCCTCCAGGGCCAGGGCGGTCGCCCCATAACTGAGGCCCAGTAGATAGAACAGGACGCCCAGCCCGCGCACGCGCTGGGAGGTGTGGGCGGCGCTGACGCCCACGGGATAGACGCGGAAGGTGTGCCGGCAGGTCAGGCACTGATAACGGGCGGCGGGCACCTGGGCGTAGCGGGTATCGCGCACGGCCTTACGCACCGCCTGATGGAAGCGAAAGGTGGTGCCGGGGCAGGCGGGGGTAGCGCAGATGGTGGGCGGCACGAGGGCACCGGGTTTGACGTGGGGCAGCAACAAATGGAGGCGCATGGGGAGTCACTCCTAATAATGAGGGTTGCGCTCAGTATATCACCAATTCCACCAACCGTCGAACGGCCACCCCGAAAAACCGCCCTTGCAATTGCCCCAACCATGTGATATAATACAGGCGTCCACATGACCAGGGGAGATGCCAGAGTGGTCGAATGGGGCCGCCTGCTAAGCGGTTAAGCTGGCTTTAAACCGGCTTCTAGGGTTCGAATCCCTATCTCCCCGCCCAACCTCTGCCCGATTTGCCTGACGCTTGTCCATCCTGCCCACCCCCAGGTGTATGCCCCAACGGTTTTTCATGCTGGCCTGGCAGGAGTAACACACCACCCGAACGAGTTTCTGGGCGAACTGCGGCCTGAGGCTGTCCACCCGTCGAAACACCGATATCGCATGATCCCGGCACGGTCCTCGCGCTCCACAATCCGGCGACGGGGGGGCCGGGCACCGGTTTTGCGGTTATCCCGAATACCCTGCCTGTCGAACGCCACCCCCTGGTGGCGGGTAGTACCCACGCCACGTCTGTAACACACCGAATCCTCGCTCAGTTTTCAATGGACGCCTGATCCCTGGCGGTCTCTCCGGCTAGCACGGCTCGCGGCATGGTCGGCGCTGGCAGCCCGGTCTACTGAGCTATCCTCATCAGGAGTGTGCGCACACCTCGCACTCTACCCACCCTTACCCCCACCCACAAGGAGTACAACGCATGGCTGAACAGATAGGGCGTAACCTCGGGATGGAGCTTGTTCGCGCCACCGAAGCGGCAGCCCTGGCCGCCGCCCGCTGGATGGGCCGCGGCGACAAGAACGCCGCCGACGGGGTGGCGGTCGAGGCGATGCGCCTGGCGCTGGCGGCGGTGGACATGGATGGATTGGTGGTGATCGGTGAGGGGGAGAAGGACCAGGCCCCGATGCTCTATGTCGGCGAGCATATCGGCAACGGGTCGCCGCCCCACGTGGATATCGCGGTGGACCCGATTGACGGCACCCGCCTGACCGCGTTGGGCCTGCCGGGCGCGATTGCGGTGGTGGCGTCGGCCCCCAGGGGCACGCTCTACGGCGCGCCGCCTGGCATCTACTACATGGAAAAAATTGCCGTGGGGGAAATCGCCCGCGACGCCATCGACATCACGGCTTCGGTGACCGAGAACCTGCACAATATCGCCCGCGCTATCGGCATCCAACCCAGCGATGTGACCGTGATGATCCTCGACCGCCCCCGCCACGACCAGATCATCCGCGAAATCCGCGAGGTGGGGGCACGGATCAAACTGATCACCGATGGCGACGTGGCCGGGGCCATTGCCGCCGCCACGCCGGGCACCGGGGTGGACGTGCTAATCGGCATCGGCGGCGCACCCGAAGCGGTGGTCGCCGCCACCGCGATCAAGACGCTGGGCGGCAACATGCAGTGCCGGCTCTACCCCCGCAACGACGCGGAGCGCGCCCAGGCCGAGGCCACCGGCGCGGACCTGAGCAAAGTGCTGAGCCTGAACGATCTGGTCAGTTCCGATGATGTTTACTTCGCCGCCACCGGGATCACCGATGGCGAACTCTTGCAAGGCGTCCACTACTTTGGCAGTGGCGCAACCACCCATTCTATTGTGATGCGCGGGCGCACCGGCACCGTCCGGCGGATTGAGGCCCAACACCGCCGCGACAAACTGACCCGCCTGCTGCGGATGGCCTTTGGCGATCTGCCCAACACCGGAGACATTTGAGCCGCGACTCCCCCCTATCACTTACCTCTTACCTTAGACATATCGGTCTTTTTAAGGTACCACACACCCGTGCTAACAAAGGGAACCACCAATGAATCTATCTGAACTCGAAGGCAAAACCATCGATGAGTTACAGGATCTCGCCAAAGACCTGGATATCTCCGGCTATAGCCGGTTAAAAAAACAAGAACTGGCCTTCCGCATCCTCCAGGCGCAAACCGAGCAGCAGGGTAACATCTTTGCCGCCGGGGTGCTGGAAATTATGGAAGAAGGCTTCGGCTTCTTGCGCCAGGACGGGCGGTTCCTGGCGAGCCACGAAGACATCTATGTTAGCCAGTCGCAGATCCGCCGCTTTGCCCTGCGGACCGGCGACCGGGTGTCGGGGCAGGTGCGCCCGCCGAAGGAGAACGAGAAGTTCTACAGCCTCCTGCGGGTCGAAGCGGTCAACGGCCTCGACCCCGAAGTGGCCCGCCGCCGCCCGCACTTCGATGCGCTGACCCCGATCTTCCCCAAGCGGATGCTCAACCTGGAAACCACGCC
>JBBSEL010000088.1:0-8600 GCA_038239755.1 Chloroflexia bacterium
ATCGCCATCGGAGCCGCCAGCGGAGATAAAACCCCGATCTATGATCAGCTTACCGCGCTGGGCAACCGCGTCCCGGCGGATGTCCAGTTGGGTTTCCACCTGTGCTATGGCGATTTCGAGCACAAGCACTTCGTAGAGCCACAGGACACCGGGCTGCTGGTTGAAGTGGCGAACATGCTCAGCGAGCGGGTGCAGCGCCCGATCAACTGGATCCATATGCCGGTGCCGCGCGATCGCACCGATGCCAGCTACTTTGCCCCGCTCCGCAACCTGCGGCTGCACTCGGAGACCGAACTCTACCTCGGCCTGGTCCACTTTACCGACGGGGTCGAGGGCACCCGCGCCCGGATCGCCGTGGCCCAGCAGGTAGTCCCGGTGTTCGGCATCGCCACCGAATGCGGTATGGGCCGCCGCCCGGCAGACACAGTGGTCCCGCTGATGGAGATCCACGCCGCCACCACCGCCCCGCTGAGCGAAGCCTAGCCAGACACCCGCCGGGGCGGAACAAATCCTGCTCTACTGTAGGCTAAATGCCAATGTGGGGGTTACCGGATGGACATGAACCAGATCGAAGACGTGGTGAAAGCCTTAAGCCTGGGTGTCGCCGCCCTGGCCGAGGGCGCAGCGGCGCTGGTCGTCGGCATCGCTGCCATCCGCGGCTTGCTCTGGTTCGTGCTCAGCCTGGCCCGCAGTCTGCTGGGCGTGGCAGGCGCGGACACCCCCGAAGACGTGCCCAAGGAATCGATCCGGCTCAACCTGGGCCGCTCGCTCGCCCTGGCCCTCGAATTCGAGGTTGGAGCCGACATCCTCAAAACCGTTGCCGCCCCCGACCTGAACAGCCTCCTGCTCCTCGCCGGTATCATCATCCTGCGCACCCTGCTCAACTACTTCCTCGAACGCGAGCTAAGCGCCGCCGCCGCCCGGCACACCGGCGCAGACTCCCCCGCGCCCCCGCGCGGCCCCCACCCAACCACGCCCTCCTCCCTGCCCTAACCCAACAGCCAGCCCTCAGATCAGGACGCGGTGCATCCGCTAGCGGGATGCGTCGTCCCTATCGGCGTGCCTGCGGACACCCACGGGAGCCACACTACCGCAGCATAAGAACAGGGACCGCCGCAGCGGAACAGCGGGGATAAGAGAAGCATAAAGGTCAGGCACGCAGGGTATAAGAAAAGTATAAAGATGGGCCGCTACCAGGGGTGGTTGTGTAATAATAAAAGGTGAAGAACCTATTTAACGTGTTGGAAAGGAACCAGGTCATGAGTAGCGGCCCCCAATCAGAAGATCCTATGCCGTCGGCAACGATGGCAACAACCCCAATCGCAGAGGCACACCCGCCAGCGAACCACAGCATCCGTCGCGCCCGTCCGGTGCGGCTCCTGGAAAATGAATCCGCCGTGCCCGGAGCCGGGTCACCGGGGAGCGACACCCCGCCCCTGGTGGAGCCAACCGCCGCCCGCGCAACCCCCGCCGCAACGGCAACCCGCCCCCGCAATCAACTGACCAGCGGCGGGGCGCGCCTGAATATCGGCGACCTGGAGCGTGGCGAATTGCATACCGGCACCCACCCCGGCGACCGCTATGTGCGCCGCGTGCGCGCCAGCGAAGTCGGCTTCAAACGTGTCGGGCCGGGCCACCTGGAAGCGTTACCCGCGACAATCCGCCCCACCACCGGCGCGGGCCGGGTCTTCGACCGGCTCAAACGCTTCTTCATCGGCAGGCCCCTCTCCACCGCCGCCTCGGTGCATGAGCGGCTGAGCAAAGTCAAGGCGCTGGCGGTGCTGTCGTCCGACGCGCTCTCCTCCGTAGCCTATGCCACCGAGGCCGTGCTGGCGACCCTCCTCCTCGCCGGGACGGGGGCGTTTGTCTTCAACATCTCGATCTCGATTGCCATCGCCATACTGATCGGCATCGTCATCTTCTCCTACCGCCAGACCATCTTCGCCTACCCCAAAGGCGGCGGCTCCTATATCGTCTCCAAAGACAACCTCGGCACCGGGCCAGGGCTGATCGCCGGGGCCTCGCTGCTCACCGACTACATCCTCACCGTTTCGGTCAGTATCTCGGCGGGCATCGCCAACCTCATCTCGCTGGCTGCCAACCTCGGCGCGCCTGACCTGAGCACATACCGCGTCGAAATTGCCCTGGCGGCGGTGCTGATCGTTGTGCTGCTCAACCTGCGCGGCATCCGCGAGTCGGGCACCATCTTCGCCGCCCCCACCTATGTCTTCCTGTTCCTGGTCTTCTCGATGATGGGCCTGGGGCTGTATCAATGGGCCACTGGCTCGCTAGGCACGGTGACCAATATCCCCAATCCCTATCCGACCGCAGCGGTGGAAAACCTGGGCCTCTTCGTGCTGCTCCGCGCCTTCGCCAGCGGGTGTACCGCCTTGACCGGGATCGAAGCGATCTCCGACGGCGTGCCCGCCTTCCAGAAGCCCGAATCCAAGAACGCGGCGATCACCCTGGTCACGCTGGGGGTGCTGCTCACCACCATGTTCCTCGGCATCTCCTTCCTGGCCGACAATGTCGGCGTGCAGATCTCCCATACCGAGACGGTGATTTCGCAACTGGGCCGCACCATCTTTGGCAGCGGGGCCATCGGCGGCGTGTTCTACGGGGGGTTGCTGGTCTTCACCTCGTTGATCCTGGTGCTGGCGGCCAACACCGCCTTTTCCGACTTTCCCCGCCTGGGCTTCTTCCTCGCCCGCGACAAGTTCCTGCCCCACCAGTTCGCCTTCCGCGGCGACCGGCTGGCCTACAGCGTGGGCATCGTCACCCTGGGGATCATGTCCAGCCTGCTGATCGTCGTCTTTGGCGGCAAGACCGATGCCCTGCTGCCTCTCTACGCCATTGGCGTGTTCAGTTCGTTCACCCTCTCCCAGAGCGGTATGGTCGTCCGCTGGTGGCGCACCCGCCCGGCACACTGGCGCTTTAACCTGGGGATCAACCTGATCGGCGCGCTGACGACCTTCCTGGTGCTGCTGGTGCTGGCGATCACCAAGTTTATCGAGGGGGCCTGGATCGTCCTGGTCATCGTGCCGCTGCTGGTCTTGCTCTTCCTGCGGATCAACAAGCACTACCAGAAAGTCGCGGGCGACCTCAGCTTGCAACAGGTCACCCGGCAGATGGGCCGCGCCGCCGTCGCCGGAGTGATGATGCCGACCCGCGCCATCGACTCGCCGCTCGAGGACGACGCAGGCACCGCCACCGAGGACCTGCCCCCCAGCAAGCTGAACCGCCCGATGGATCACCTGGTGATCATCCCCATTGCCGGGCTGAATCAGGTCACCCTCCGCACCATCGCCTATGCGCGGTCGATCACGCCCAATGTGGTCGGGGTGCATGTGGCGGGCGACGAAGAGGCGGAAGAAACGGCGAAACTGGAGGCCCGCTGGCATGAGTGGATCCCGGAGATCCCCCTGGTCATGGTCGAATCGCCCTATCGCTCGCTGACCCGCCCGCTGCTGGCCTACATCGACGCCTTGCACCAACAGCAGCCGGACCGCGTCCTGTCGGTGGTCTTGCCCGAGTTCGTCCCCGCCCACTGGTGGGAACACCTGCTGCACAACCAGACCGCCCTGCGCCTCAAGGGTGCCCTCCTGGGCCGCCCCGGCATCGTCGTCACCAGCGTCCCCTACCACCTCGCCCGCGAACCCGTCCTGGAAGCGATGTAACGGGGGGTAGGTAGAGACCCCCTACCGGAGCCGAGCAACAGCCCCGGAGGGGCGACAGACAGTAGCCCACAGTGCCAACTGTGGGTTGGGGCGATACAAAAACAAGCCCCGGAGGGGCGGCAGAGCGGAATCCAGGGGATGCGCGTCTGTCGCCCCTCCGGGGCTTGTTGGGTCGGTGGCTATTCCTGCGGTCCTACCGTGGGCTACTGTCTGTCGCCCCTCCGGGGCTACCTACGGTGCCACCACCGTAGCCTCCTACCCCATCCGCTTGATCTGCGCCACAATCGGCTCGGCATCGGGGAACGCCGCCCAGGGGTCCGCATCCTCGTCGGTCAGGATGAAGAACGGGCAAATATGGAGCGGCACCCGCACCTCCAGCCGCTTCGGCCCCTCGATGGTCTCCCCGGTCCAGGGGTCGAACCAGCGCCCCACCGGCAGGTAAACCGCGCGCCCGCGCGGCGGCCCCAGCACCGGAGCCACCAGGATCCGGTCGCCCAGCAGCCATTGGTCGGCACAGGCCAGCGCCTGCGAATCGGTCGGATAGTCCAGCCCCAGCGGGCGCAGGGGCGGATAGCCATTCACGCAGGTCACCCGCGTCGCGTAGTCAAGCAGCCAGGGCTTCAGCGCCAGGTGCAGCCAGGTGTAGCCCCGGCAGATCCCCGGCGTCGGCGCGAGGAACTTCCAGGACCAGATCCCAAACTGCATACTCAGCGTGAACGCCGTCGCCTGCGTCCAGCGCACCAGCATCTCGCCCGTGCAGCGCTCCGCCCCGTACTGGTTCCCCCCGATCATATCGGGCAACACGAACGGGTAGCCCAGCATCGCCAGCGTCAGCACCCGCACCGGCAGCGCCGCCAGCCCGTTGCCCAGCCCCCAGGTCGAGGCCATATCGAACACCCGCAGCGTGATTGGCATCTGTTGCGACCAGTAGGCCGTCCGTACTTCGTTCAGGCCCGGCTGCGCCCCGGCAAACGCGGCATACTGCGCGCTGTACCCGTTGGGCGTGACTGCCATATCGGCCCCCGGCGGCACATAGCGTCCCTCGCCGCCGTCGTACTTCAGCCCATCCAGCCCCCACTCCGCCCGAAACGCATGGAGGCGCGCCGCCCACCAGGCCAGCGCCGCCGGGTTGCCCGCGTCGATCAGCCCGCCCATCCCCTGCCACCAGGCGGTCAGCAACGGCGTCCCCGCCGCATCATGGACCAATACCCCCGCCGCTGCCGCCTCGGCCCACAGCGCCGCCGCCGGGTCCACGAATGGCGGCACCCAGGCCGTCACGCTGAACCCCCGGCCATGCAGGTCCGCGATCAGTGCCGCCGGGTCGGGGAACTTCACCGGGTCGAAGGTGAGGTCGCCATAAGCCTGCTGCCAGCGGTCGTCGATCTCGATCACCCCGGTCGGAAAGCCGTGCTGCTGCACCGCCGCCGCCAGTTCGGCTACCGCCGCCTGTGACACCGTGTCTTTATAGTGCGCCCAGGTGGTGTAGATCACCGGCGCTTCCAGCAGCGCGGGCACGGTCGCAGGCCAGCCCACCTGCCGGATATAGGCCGTCCACACCGCCTGCAAATCGGCCCCATCCAGCACGGTCAGAGCCACCCGCCCGGTGCCGGTCAGGGTGTAGGTGGCGACATCGCCCTCGGTGGTCAACTCGATCTGCAAGCCGTCGCTCTGCGGCAGCGCCGCCACCCCGCTCCCGCTGAACAGCACCCCGTCCTGCACATCCAGCCCCAGGTCAGAATCGTAGCGGTCGGTGGTGTCGGTGGTCAGCAGCGGGCGGGGCCGCACCTGGGCGAACCAGAACGGCAGCCCCAAACACTCGCCCAACCCGCACACTGGCGCGGGCAGCGTGATCGCCACCGTCACTGCCGCGCCGGGCGACCCCGTGCCCGTCCACACCGCCGCCGTCACCGGGGCCACCGTCACCGCCGTCCCATAGGGCACCGCCACGGTCTCCTGCGCCAGCGTGGTCGTCAGCGTCGAGTCAAACGTCAGAGTCACCCGTCCCCCCGCCAGGCTGATCGTCTTCATTGCTGCATCCTTCGATAAAGGTTGGCATCTATACTGCTATAGTCTAGCGTGTGGCGACAACAGACAAGACCGAAGACAGATTGTGCCTATCATGCGGATGTCTCTGTCAAGGTGATGAGTAGTCCCCACCACCCAGCATACCCACCTCTTATACGTCATACCCCCCGCTCTCGTCAAGCACGCTAGACAGACCAGGTGTTCTAGGTATTTAGTACTGGGTGGTCCTCCTATTGCTTGCCGTTGCCGCCCGGGTGGGGTATGATGAGTAAACATGTTTAAAATAATAATCGTGCCGCATTCCCAGGGTATCGCTTAATGATCATTTTCCTTTGTATTGTTACTATCCTGATCACAACGACGGCCCTGGCAACGTTTGTTGCGACCCGTGCCTGGAATTACCGCCCGGCCCGGCTATTTCTGCTGGTGTTCGCCACCCTCATCGCCGTCAGCCTCGGCACCATCTTCCAGGTGCAAGCCCCCGGCGGCCTGCTGGTCCAGCTCGGCGTGCTGCTGACGCTGCCTGGGCTGGCGGCGATGAGTTGGAGCCTGCTGCTGCTGCTCAGCGCGCTGTTTGTGCCCCAATGGTGGGAGGGCACGCGGCTGATCCGGTGGATCAGCGCGCCCTATATCCTGGCGACCGTGCTCATCGCGGGCGATCTGCTGGGGCGCTTCGGCCTCTTTATCAGCAGCGCGGCCACCCGCACTCCTACCCCGACCCCCCTCGGCTGGATTCTCGTCGGGGCCTTCAGCGCCGGATGGCTGGTCCACCTCGGCCTGCTGGGCACCGTCTTTGCCCGGCGACCCGAAACGCGCCGGATTATAGCCGGGCTGCTCGCCACCCTGATCATCGACCTGGTCATCGGGGAATGGGCCGTGTTGGTCCCGTTCGGGCTGGATGCGCCGCAGCTACGAAGCGCGCTCAGCCTGGCCGAGACTCTGACCCTGCTCGCTCCGCTGGCCTATGCCGTCATCCGCCTGGAACCCACCCGCACCGCCCTCGACACCGCCTTGCAGGCGCTCACCGAGGCCGTCGCCGTGCTCGACCGGGAGGGGACCATCGTCTATGCCAACCCGTCTGCCGGGGCGTTCGGCTTGCAGCCCAACCAGACGTTTGCCACCGCCCTGCGCGACGCCCAGGTGCCGGAGGACGAAGTGGCCCTGCTGGTCACTCAGCAGGCCCACCCCCCCGTCCTGCCCATCACCGAAACGCTCCATGTGGGCGACCCGGTGCGCCTCGTGCAGGTCACGCTCACCCCGGTCACCGACAACGGCGGGCAAGCGCGGGGCACCCTCGTGCTGGGGCGCGACATCACTGAACTGGAACGCCGCAACACCTTGCTGGAAGAAGAACGCACCCAGTTAGACGCCGCCGTGAACCAGTTGAGCTACCTCGCCCAGCACGACCCGCTGACCGGCCTACCCAATCGCCGCTCGTTGAGCGAGGCGCTGGAGCGCGGCGTGGCCCACGCCCGCCGGGGCACCGAAAGCGTCCTCTTCTTCATCGACCTGGACAACTTCAAACTGGTCAACGACACGTTGGGCCACGCCGCCGGGGATCAACTCCTCACCACCATCGGGCAATTGCTGGCCGAAAAGCTGCGCGACGGCGATCTGTTGGCCCGCCTGGGCGGCGATGAGTTTGCCATCTTGCTGGAAGATACCAAGCTGGACCAGGCCCTGCCGGTGGCCGAACGCATCCGCGCCCAGATCGAGATGTTCCGCTTCGTCCGCGACGGGCGCAGCTTTGAACTAGGCCTCAGCATCGGCGTGGTCCCGGTGGATGGCTCGGTCAGTGCCCAGGTGGTGCTGACCCACGCCGACATCGCCATGTATACGGCCAAAGAACGCGGGCGCAACCAGGTCGCCCTCTACCAGCCCAACGACGACGGCTTTGCCCAGTTGACCGCCGCGCACCAGTGGGTGCCCCGCATCAAAGATGCCCTCGCCAGCGACCGCTTCGTGCTCCACTTCCAGCCGGTGGTCCGCCTCAGCGACGGCCACACCACCCACCACGAGGTGCTCCTGCGGATGATCGAGCCGGACGGCCAGTTGGTCTATCCCAACGCCTTCCTCCCCGCCGCCGAACGCTTCGGGCTGATGCCCGCGCTCGACCACTGGATGATCGGGCAAACGATCCGCACCCTCCAGACCCACCCCCACGACCAGTTTTTCGTCAACGTATCCGGGCGCAGCCTGGGCAACGAAGCCCTGCTGCCGTTTATCGAAACCTCGCTGCGGCAATGCGACGTGGCCCCCGGTCGCCTCGGCTTCGAGATCACCGAAACCACCGTCAGCCAGGATGCCATCCGCTTTGAAAGCTGGATCCGCCAGGTGACGGCGCTGGGCTGCCGGTTCGCCTTGGGCGATTTCGGCACGGGCGGCACGTCCTTCGCCACCCTGCGTAATCTGCGGGTGGACCAGATCAAAATCGATGGCTCGTTTATCCGCAGCCTGGACAGCGATCCCCGCAGCCGCGACATCGTGCGGGCCATGCACCTGCTGGCCCAGTCGTTCGGCAAGGAAACCGTGGCCGAATTCGTGGAAACCGACGCGATCCGGGGCATCGTGCAGGAGATGGGCCTCACCTACGGCCAGGGGTTCACCCTCGGCAAGCCCGGTCCCGCCGTCACGCAGGCCAATATGGGCGGGCGCGACCTCACCTGGAGTGCCCCCGGCCACCTGCGGGAGCTACACCCCTAACCACCCTCGCCCTGATCGTCCTCGGCGGGGCCTGGACCCTTCTCGATGACCGAGTAGCAAGGGCAGCGCGTGAGCCGGGGACGTGAAACGTGAAACGTGAAACGTGAGGCGTGACGAGGGGATCAGGGATCAGGGATCAGGGATCAGGGATCAGGATCGGGGATCAGTAGTAGACCAAGAACAAATACGCAATAC
>JBBSEL010000089.1:0-8579 GCA_038239755.1 Chloroflexia bacterium
GATCCCGGCCACCCCCGGCGACTTGGTGATCGCCAGGATGAGCAGCGGCAGCGCGATCTGCGTGACGGTGCTGCCCAGCGTGGAGACGATCTGCCCACCCCAGAGGAGCATGTAGTCGCGGTTGCGCCACAGCGACGCGGCCCGCGCCGGGGCGGGCGGCTCGTCGGCGGGGGCGGGCGGGGGCACTGGCGCGGCAGACTCCGCCAACCCTGGTTCGTGGGTGGTTTCCATTTTGGTATTCTGACAGACTATGGGCGCAAACACAAGCGCGCCGCCGGGTCTGGAGCCGCGTTGACCGCATCTGCAATAGAGTTGCTAGACCTGCGGCCCCGGCAGATATGCCACGGACCTGGGCGTGATCCTGACGGCGGGGTCAGGACTATCTCAACGTCCGAGGAGTGGTGGGGAAGACCCCGCTGCCGGTGTAGGGGCGACCGGCTGGTGGCTCGGGCGGGGGGCCGCGAATTTGGGGTTATTCCACCAAGCGACCTGCCGGTCGCCCCTACACCCAGATCGGGGCGGCAGGGCGACCGTGGCCGCACTTTGGGCAGCGTCCCAACGGCAGGCGCTTGCGCGGTCCGCGATGTTGCTGTAGGGGCGAGCGCCGCTCGCCCGGTTGGAGAGTCCGTATAGTCGCGCCGCCAGGGGTGGAGTGCGCCAGCATCACGGACACCCGACCAAGGCGAGCGCCGCTCGCCCCTACGCCAACAACGGGACCGACCCCCGACAAAGCAAAGGCCGGACGTATATTACGTCCAGCCCTGTGCGGTGCTGCTTGATATGGGAAGCTACGGCGTGGTCAGAGCGCGATATCCTTCATCCCGACCATGTTGCGGACGGTGACGCGGACCAGCAGTTCGCCCGGCACGCCGTTGCGCGCCCCGTAGGCTTCGGCCTTGTCTTGCCCCATGTAGCGCCCCCCCAGTCGTGCCGACCAATAGCGCAGATCCGCGCTATCGTCGGAGAGGGTGACGGTGCCTTCGATCACGACGAAGGAGAACGGCGGCGCATCGTCGTCAATCGAGAGGGAGATGCGCGGGTCGCGGCGCAGCGCCTTGCCTTTCAGCGAGTTCTCGTCGGTGGTGAAGATGATGTCGTCGCCATCCAGGTCGATCCAGATCGGGCTGGCGTGGGGCCGCCCGTCGGCGCGGACCACCGCTGCGACGGCAGGCCGGACCTTCGCCAGGATAAATTGCTTGCATTCTTCGGTGGTCATGCGCGCCATTGGTACGCCTTATCTGCTGCGAGTTGCTACACCCGGATGCACGCCGCCCAGTGGCCGGACGCTTTCTCCTCGAAGGGCGGATCGACCTCGGAGCAGGCGGGGATGGCGATGGGGCAGCGGGTGTGGAAACGGCAGCCCCGCGGCGGGTTGATCGGGCTGGGCACGTCGCCCTGGAGGATGATCCGTTCGCGCTTCATCTCGGCCATCGGGTCGGGGATCGGCACGGCGGAGAGGAGGGCTTTTGTGTAGGGATGCAGCGGGTTCTTGTAGATCTCGTCGCGGTCGGCCATCTCCACGATCTTGCCCAGGTACATCACGGCGACGCGGTCGCTGATGTGACGCACCACCGACAGGTCGTGGGCGATGAAGAGATAGGTCAGGTTGAACTCGGCCTGCAAATCTTCCATCAGGTTGATGATCTGGGCGCGGATCGACACGTCGAGGGCCGAGATCGGCTCGTCGGCGACGATGAAGTCGGGTTCGACGGCGAGGGCACGGGCGATGCCGATACGCTGGCGCTGCCCGCCGGAGAACTCGTGCGGGTAGCGGTTCTGGTAGTAGGAGTTGAGGCCGACGATGCGCAGCAACTCCTGGATGCGCTCCTGGCGGGCCTTGCCGCTCGCCAGGTTGTGGACCTGGAGCGGCTCACCGATGATGCTGCCGACGGTCATGCGCGGGTTGAGCGAGGCGTAGGGGTCCTGGAAGATCATCTGCATCCGCCGACGCATCTTGCGCAGGGGTTCGCCCGCCAGCGTGGTCAGTTCGGTGCCGTCGAAGTTCACCTTGCCCGCCGTGGGGCGGTAGAGTTGGAGCACCGCCCGGCCCGTGGTGGACTTGCCGCAGCCCGACTCGCCCACCAGGCCGAGCGTTTCGCCGCGCCGGACGAAGAAGTCCAGCCCATCCACGGCGCGGACGTTGCCGACCGTGCGCTGGACGATGATGCCCTCCGTGATCGGGAAGTGCATCTTCAGCCCTTCCACGCTGAGGAGGATATCGTCGCCCACGCGGCGGCCATCCTGCGGCATGGGCTGGGTGGCAGTATCGCTCACCCCGGCGGCCCCGTTGGTGCGGCCATTGCCGGGGGTGACGGCGGTTGTGGTGCGGTCTGTGCCGGTTTGCGCACGCGAGGTGCGCGGTTCGTTACTCGACATTAGCGACCACCGCTTCCTTGTAGGGCTGGGGAGCGTCCTTGATGTCGGCCCAACAAGCCGTCTGATGAGGGCCATCCACATTGCGTAATAGCGGATTTTGTTCCTTGCACACCGGCATGTGGAAGCTACAACGCGGGTAGAACGGGCAGCCGGGGGGCATATGGATCATGTCGGGCGGCATACCGGGGATAGGCACCAGCCGTTCGCGGCGAATCTCGTCTAAGCGGGGGACCGAATTGATCAGGCCCAGCGTGTAGGGATGGCGCGGGTCGGCGAAAATCTGCTCCACCGTGCCGGTCTCGACGACATGGCCGCCATACATCACATTGACCCGGTCACACATTCCGGCGACCACGCCCAGGTCGTGGGTGATGAGCAGGACCGCTGTGCCGAACTCACGCTTCAGGCGCTTGATCAGTTCCAGGATCTGGGCCTGGATGGTCACGTCGAGCGCGGTGGTCGGCTCGTCGGCGATCAAGAGCTTGGGATTGCAGGAGAGGGCCATGGCGATCATCACGCGCTGGCGCATCCCGCCGGAGAACTGGTGGGGGTAGTCATCCAGCCGGGTCGCCGCCGAAGGGATGCCGACCAGCTTGAGCAGTTCGATCACCCGCTTGCGGGCGGCGTCCTTGTTCATCTTCAGGTGCAACTGCAACGACTCACCGATCTGGCGGCTGATCGTCAGCACCGGGTTGAGCGAAGTCATCGGGTCCTGGAAGATCATGGCGATCTCCTTACCCCGGATCTTGCGCATTTCTTCTTCGTCCAGGTCCAGCAGGTTCTGGTCGCGGAACCGGATCTCGCCCTGGACGATCTTGCCCGGCGGGGAGGGAATGAGGCCCATCACGCTGAGGGCGGTCACACTCTTCCCGCTGCCGCTCTCGCCCACGATGCCGAGCGTTTCTTCCTCATAGATTTCAAAAGAGACATCATCGACCGACTTGACGACACCGTCCTGGGTAAAGAACTGGGTCTTGAGGTTTGTGACCTGGAGCAATGGTTGAGCCATGCGTCATGTTTCCTCTCTGGGCAGGGGCTGGCGGCTAACGATAATACCGCGTGTCGTATGCAATTCTCATGCCGCGCATGAGGTGTAAGGAAGAAGGAAGAAGGATGAATTAAGAAGTAAGAAACGATCCGAGAATGTCCAGGCTCTTCTTCTTACTTCTTAATTTATCCTTCTTAATTTTGTCACCGCCGCGAGCGAGGGTCGAGCGCATCGCGCAGACCGTCGCCGAAGAAGTTAAAAGCGAAGAGCGTGATCGCCAACGCCGCACTGGGGAACAGGACCAACCATGCTTCCGAGCGGAGTTGCGGCTTCGCATCGACGATCATACCGCCCCAACTGGGAATGGGCGGCGGGGTGCCGATCCCGATGAAGCTCAGGAACGCTTCGATCAGGATGGCGAAGGGAATGCCGAAGGTGACGGCGACGATGATCGGCCCCAGCGCGTTGGGCAGGATCTGGAGAAACATGATCCGCCAGGCCGGGGTGCCGATCGAACGCGCCGCCTCCACATACTCTTTCTCGCGCAACGAGAGCACCTGGCTGCGGACCAACCGGGCCATCGCGGGCCAGAAGGTGAAGCCGATCGCGATATAGATGTTGATCAGGTTCTGGCCGATGGCCGCCAGGATGACGATGGCGAACAGCACCGTCGGGAAGGCGTACATGATGTCGGTGATCCGCATCAGGACCAGGTCGATCAGGCCGCCATAGTAGCCCGCGATCAGCCCGATGGGGATGCCGACCAGCACGATGATCAACTGGCTGACCAGGCCGACCGAGAGCGAGATGCGCGTGCCATAGACCACGCGGCTGAACTCGTCGCGCGATTGGGCATCGGTGCCGAACCAGTGGTCCGCCGAGGGTGCCTGGTTCTGGATCGTTCGTTTGGTGACCGGATCACGCACCGTCTGATCATAGCTGTAGGGGGCGATAACCGGGGCGGCGATGGCGACCACGCAGAGTATGAGCAGGATCAAGCCCCCGCCCACGGCGAGCTTGTTACGGCGCAACCGGCCCCAGGCATCGACCCAGAGGTTGCGGGCCTGCTTGTCCAACCCAAAATCGAGGGGGATTTCTTGATCCGATGCGTTAATGACAGCCATCGCCTTAACTCCTCGCCCGCGCGCCTAAGCGCACACGGGGGTCGATCACGCCATACAGCAGATCCACGACCAGATTAATCACCAGCACCAGGGTAGCATAGAAGACGGTGGTCCCCATGATCATGCCGTAGTCCCGCGCGTTAATGCTGATGACAAACCACTGCCCCACACCGGGAATGGCGAACAACGACTCGACAATCAGGCTCCCGGTGACCAGATCGCCCAACTGGTCGCCCATCACGGTCACGATGGGCAGCAGCGCATTCCGCAGCGCATGGCGGATCACCACCACCCGCCCACTCAGCCCCTTCGACCAGGCGGTGCGGATGTAATCCTGGTGCAACACCTCTAGCATACTGGCCCGCGTGAGGCGGGTCAACACCGCCATGGGCCGGATCGCCAGGACGAAGGCGGGCATAATCAGGAATTGCGGTCCCTCCCACCCGGAGATGGGCAGCCAACCCAACTTCAGCCCCACCGCCAGGATCAGGATCAACCCCAGCACGAAGTTGGGGATGGAGTAGCCGATCAGCGAGAAGGTCGTCGCGACATAATCCACCCAGGTGTTCTGGCGCAAGGCGGCGATGACCCCCAACGGGAGCGCCATACAGATCAGCAGGAGGAAGGCGGCGAAGCCGAGAATAAACGAGTTAGCCGCAGCGGGAACGATAATATCGGTCACCCCGCGCCCCTTCTGGCTGAACGAGGGACCAAGATCGCCGTGCAGCAGGTTCCAGATGAAGCGCAGGAACTGGCCGGGGGTGAAGCCGCTCCCGGCTAACCGGGTGGGCTGGCCCTGGGCGACCATGATGAGCCACCAGAAGAGGAAGACGATCCCCAGGAGAATGACGAGCCGGGCGATCTGTTCGACGGTCAGGAGCGCGGGCCGGGCGACTTCATCGGGGCGCACCATGCTCACGCCTGCGGTCGCCGGGCGGCGACGCAGCCAGAGCAAGGCGATCCCGCCGCCTACCAGGGCCACCCCCACCAGCAGGATGAGCAGCCGCCAGTCGCCCGCGTTGGTGCCGTAGAAGGCGGGCCATAGCGGGTCGTCGAGGTGATAAGCCTGTTCAAGGGCCGCCGTGAGCGCAGGGTTCGAGTGCTCGGTGGTGAACGGCCCGCCCTTGGTCGAGTGCATGAGGATGAAGGTAATCAGGGTGATCCCCAGCAGGGCGGGGATCATCGCCAGGACACGGCGGATCACATACGTTGCCATCGGCGGCTCCTGAGTCTAGAGCCAGATGCAAGGAGGCCACCGCCCGGTCCCGGATGCCCGCGTTGCGCCGGGGCCGCGGCAGCAGTGCCGTGCAAAAGGTTGAGCTGAACCCGTGCTGAATAGAGGATCGGCAGGCGACACAGCGGGCATACGTGATACCGCGCCCCGTGCCACCTGCCGGCTCTCTAGGTCGCCACCCCCGGCACCGGGGCACCGGGGGTGGCTATCGGCGGTCTTACTTGGCCGCAGTGATATAGCGGAACGGGAAGACGAAGCTGTTGTTGGTGTCGTAGCCCGCCCACTTGGGGCTGACCAGCCAGTAGCGGGTGGTCTGGTACAGCGGGACGATGGCGGCGGAGTCCAGCATCAGCTTCTCAGCCTGCTGATACAGCCCGAAGCGCTCGTCGACCTTGGTCGGGTCGGCCAGTTGGTTGGCCTGCTCGACCAGCTTGTCGAACTGCGGGTCGCTGTAGCCGGGGTCGTTGCCGGAGCCGGTGCCGACGCCCTGGATCTGGCTGGAGTGGAACAGCGCGAACAGCCAGTTCTGGGGATCGGGATAGTCGTGGCCCCAGGAGCCGTAGAACATGGTGTACTGGTGCGCCTGGCGGGCGGCCAGCATGTCCTTCCATTCCACGCCCTCGACCTTGATGCTAAGGCCCAGGTTCTCCTTGAGCTGCGCCTGGATCTGCTCGGCTACGCGCTTCTCAGCGTCGCGCTGGCGATAGGTGTAGGTCAGGTCCAGGCCCGCGCCGCCGGGATACCCGGCATCGGCCAGCGCTTGCTTGGCCTTGGCGGGATCGAACGGGTACGGGTCGTATTGCTTGTAGCCCGGCTCACCGGCGGGCAGCAGGGTGGTGAGCGGCTGGCCCGCGCCGGACAGCGCCAGGTCCACGAGTTGCTGGCGGTCAATCGCCATGTAGATCGCCTGGCGCAGCTTCATCGCCTTGGGATCATCCTTCTTTGAGAAGGGACCCGTCATCAGGTTCAGGCCGATCCAGACGCTGCGGGCCTGGCCGACTTTATGCAGTTGCGTGCCGAGGGTGGCATCCTTCTGGATGCGGTCCAGCGAGTTTGGGTCGGGGCCGTCGAGAGCGCTCAGGGTGCCTTTTTCATACTCGGCCAGGGCCGTGTCGCTATCGGTCATGATGCGGATCTCGACCGGCACCGTCGGCTTGGGGCTGCCCCAGTAGCTGGCGTTCGGGGTCATCGTGATCGACTGGTTGTGCTTCCACTCGGTCAGCATGTACGCGCCGGTACCCGCGCCGGACTTGGTCATCCACTCCGCGCCACCCGACTCGACCACCTTCTTGTTGACCACGAAGTAGGTCCACAGCGTCGTCTCCGAGATGAAGTAGGCGCTGGGGTTCTTCAGGGTGATCTTCAGCGTGTTGGCGTCGGGGGCTTCGATGCCGGAGACGACTGTCACCTTCGGCTTGGTGGTGTCGGTCGAGGTGACCGAAGCGCGCACTTCCGCGAAACCCTTGATATCTTCCATGACGAACTCATAGGGGGCTTCTTTGGTGTTCGCCACGCGGTTGTACGAATAAACGAAGTCTGCCGAAGTCACCGGGTCGCCGTTGGTGAACTTGGCGTCTTTGCGCAGGTGGAAGGTGTAGACGCTGGCGTCGGGGCTAACGTCCCACGACGCGGCCAGGGCCGGGCCGACCTTCTGGGTCATCGGGTCGATCACGGTCAGGCCATCATAGAAGTTCTGGCCGATGTCGATAGAGAGGTTTTCCTGCATCAGGGCCGGGTCGAACGTCTCCGGCTCGGCATAGGCACGCCAGGAGAAGACATTGCCCGCCGCCGGGGCGGTGGTGCCGGTGGTGTTGGTCGCCGCCGCCGCCGGAGCGGTGGTGTTGGTCGCCGCCGCCGCCGGAGCGGTGGTGTTGGTCGCTGCCGCCACCGGAGCCGTCGTCGCCGCGGGGGGGACCGGGGTGCTGGTCGCCGTGTCGGTGCCGCAACTCGCCACGAGTAAGCTCAGGCCAGCCAGTAACGCGAGGACCAAATTGATGTGCCGTTTGAACATGCTTTCCTCCTTATAATCCTTGGTGGTCCGTTCAGGAATGGACGCCGCCGGGTATGCACTGCCCAGGCTTTACGGGGCGGCGTTCGCGCAGAGATGGGAGTATGTTCGTCCGCCCCGGTATCACAGGGGCGGGGCCGTTACCCTCCGTCTGGCGGGTTAGGACCGGCACAGCACCGGCCTCAGCCCGCAACACTGCCTATAATATACACCCGTTCCGCAGCGGATCGGTTCTGTGCGGGGCAACAGGTATAATGGGGGTCATACTCGCATTATAGGCAAGGGACCATGGGTTGTCAAGCGGACGAGTGGTTGGTGGTTGGTGGTTGGTGGCAGATAAGGAGCAGCCACCCGGCGGCAATGACGCCGGGATATACAATTGATGTTCCGCAACACCGATTTCTTTAGCGTAATCCAACTACTAACCACTAACCACTAACCACTCGTCCCCTACCGCAACAGGCCCCGTTCGCGGGCAACGGTGCTGCCGAGCAGGCCAAGTAGCACCTCGTAGGGGGTGTTGGCGAATTCGGGGTGATACTCGAAGCGGTTGCGCTCGAAGTATTGCACGGTGTAGGTCTTGCCGTCGGTCGGGTTCGCTTCGGAGAACTCTTCCGAGAGCGGGTAGCCGAACAACGCCAACCCGCCGTGGGTGTCCCAGTAGCGCAGGACCGCGCCCTGGAGGCTATGGCCGGTCTGGGGGAAGTAGCGGTGGGTGGTATCGGAGGTGAAGGCGGGGATGGGGTCGAAGGTGCGGCCCCCGATCACCTCGCGGCCCAGCAGGCCGAGCAAGACGGCACCGGGCGTGCCCGCGAATTCGGGGTGATACTCGAAGCGGTTGCGCTCGAA
>JBBSEL010000090.1:0-8571 GCA_038239755.1 Chloroflexia bacterium
ATCCCCTTCTTGCTGGCCTTCAGCGGCTTTGCCTTGCTGGCCGCCACACTGATCATCGCCAATATCGTGGCCGGCGTGGTCATCGCTAGCTACCGCGAGATCGGCATTATGAAGGCGGTGGGGTTTGCACCAGGGCAAGTGGTGGGCGTGCTGTTGATCCAGATTCTCGTCCCGGTGCTGCTGGGCTGCGCGCTGGGCGTACTCGCCGGGATGGGGGTCAGCCAGCCACTCCTGGCCGACACCGCGCACGCGTTCGGCTTGCCGAGCATCTTCACGGCGTCGCTGCCGGTCATAGCAGGCGTGTTCGCGGTCATCCTCGCTAGTGCCATGGGCGCGGCGCTCTACCCAGCTACCCAGGCCGGGCAGATGAGCGCGGTGACGGCGATCGCCAGCGGCAGCGCCCCGGCGGCGCGCGGCAGTTCGGGAGTAGGCCGGGTGCTAGCCGATGGGCCGCTGCCGCGCGCCCTGAGCCTGGGATTGGGCGATGCTTTCGCCCGGCCCGTGCGGGCCGCCTTCACTATGGGGGCCATCCTGATCGGGGTTGCCACTGTCGTGTTTGCACTGGGGCTACAGGGGTCGCTGGGCCAGGTGGCCGAGGGGGTATTCCGCGACCAGTCCGTGCAGGTCCACGCTCAACGCCCGGGCCAAATGACCGATGCCCAGCTAGGCACACTCTTGCACGCCGATCCGGGCACGATACGCTTTGTCGCTATTGGTGAGGCGGATGTGCGTGTGCCAGACATTGCTAACACGTTGCCCTATTACGGCTATCAGGGCGACAGCACCTGGATGGGCTACGCCTTGATTGAGGGACGCTGGTTTGCGGCTCCCGGCGAAGTTGTGGCACCCACCCACCTGTTGCGCGTGGCGAACCTCAAGGTGGGCGACACGATTACCGCCACGCTGAATACCCAGTCGGTCCCCTTGCGGATCGTCGGTGAGTACTTTGACCAGACGGGCGACGATCTGCTACTGCGCGGCCCGTGGGCCACCCTGGCCGCCGCCTACCCCCAGGCACAAGCCCGCGACTATGAAATCCAGATCAAAGATGGGGTAAATCCCGATAGCTATGCTCGGCGTATCGATGCGGCGGCCCAGGATGAGCAGTTGCGGGTGAGCGCGGCACCGCGAGCGAGCGAGAGTATCCCGTTTCTGTTGATCGGCGGGGTGGTCGCCGGGCTGGCGCTGGTCCTTACCGTGATCGCCATCGCCGGGGTATTCAATACGGCGATCCTGAACACACGGGAGCAGGTGCATGACATCGCTATCCTGAAGGCCGTGGGCATGGCTCCGGGCCAGGTGGTGAGCATGGTTGTGGCGGCGGTGGCGATCCTTGGCCTGATCGCGGGCGTGCTCGGCATTCCGCTGGGTCTCATGCTACAACACCAGATCTTGCAAACTATGGCCCAGATTGCCACGGACACCCGCCTGCCTGCGAGCTACTACGCCGTGCTGGCACCCGGTACACTGGCGCTGCTCGCGCTGGCCGGGGTGATTATCGCCGGCGTCGGGGCGGCGCTACCGGCGCGCTGGGCGGCCTACAGCGGCGTGGCCGAAGTCTTGCAAGCCGAATAGCGCTGCCCCACGCGCGGATACCCCGGATGCCGGCGGGTTGTGTTGCAGCGCATTGGGCAACAAGTTGCGTAGGATCTGCCTGACGGAAGGGTCAGGACTGAGCGCAGTGGTTGGCGCAGAGCAGATGTTTCTGGTATCCTCTTCAGGACGTTCGTGCTGTGTGACCGATAGACGAAGAGGCGCCATTGATGAACTGCCCAGGGTGGGCGTCCGGCAAGACCAGAGCATCGCACCAGACCACCGCACTCGGTTATCGCACTTTCCGCTGTTCAGCCTGGGCGCGCCAGTTCAACGAGCGCACAGGCACGCCTTTCAATTACTTGGAGTTCCCCACCGACATCGTCCTACTGGTGGTCTTGGGGCGGCTGCGCTACAAGCTGAGCCTGCGCGACTTGGCCGAGATGTTCCTGGTGCGGGGCTCCGAGTTTACCCACGAAGCCGTGCGGGACTGGGCAGCGCGCTGCGCTCCGCTGATTACCGCCGGGCTGCGCGCCAAGCGCCGCGGCACAGCTGGTCGGTCGTGGTACGTGGACGAGACCTATGTGAAAGTCAGCGGCCAGTGGCACTACCTCTATCGCGCCATTGATCGGGACGGCAACCTGGTGGATTCGATGCTCCGCCAAAAGCGCGATATGGACGCAGCCCGGACGTCCTTCCCACAAGCGAGGGACGTGCATTGGTCGCCCTACCACCTACCGCCGGGACCACAGCCGCCGCGGGTGCGGCGGGCCACCACGGGTGCGTTCCTCACCGCCGCCCGCGTCGGGATGTGGAATGCAGTGCCGCACGCCGCGCCTGGCGGGTAGCCCGCTACGACGAAGTGCATCGCTTCTATGGCCTCGGCTGGAGTTTGAAGGCCATTGCGCGGCAACTTGGGCTGGACCGCAACATGGTCAGTGAATGGCCGGTACAATGCAATTTTACTACGCCTCATCGCACAACTATTTGGGTTTGTTTGGGTTTGCCTGCCAATTCGGAACCAATCTTCAACTCGCCCCCCGATTCCTACGTATGGTTGACGCATCCCCCGTCCTAACTGTTCCCGAAGTGGGGACGCCGGCCCTCGCCGTTACGAGCACGCGAGCCTAGATGCCGCTATGTACATGGTGGCCCTGCGCTCGCAGCACTGGGCGGTGCTGCGGTTGAAAGAGTCTGGATGCAGGTTGATCCGAATTAGCCTCTTAAACCTAAACAAACCCAAACAGTGGGCCGGTGCCGGGTGATAAAATTGCCCCGTGACGATCTCCCGCCCACTCTGCGCAGTCGGAGCGAGGCGCTCATGGCGCTGCCATTATTCTGATCCTTGTGACGACGAAAACCCGAATATCTTCTGTGAAAGGGGTTTGGTTACATGAACGGCAAGTGCAGCTATCCGGTTTATGATCTGCGACGAGATCGTACACCTGGTCGCAAAAACAGTAGCCCCCGAAGTCCTGGCGATGTGCGCCTGACTCCTGATACTCTGCTCCAGCCTGTTAGTATTTTGTCAGTATGTTTATCTTATACTCATTGCAATGCTCCTGGTGCGGCCCGCTCAACGATTATTTACGACGACTTCTGTGCCATTCGCCGGTGGATCGGCACTCCCCGGTGGTCTGGTGGCATCATTGTCTGCCCTCGCTAATCCAATAGGCCGCCCGCGCCACGATGAGGAACATACACCGTCAGCGGCCCACCCCACATATAAGAACTGTCCAGCCTCATTCGGCCTAACGAATTGGTTGTCTTGCGCAACCTCCAGCCGTGCGATGAAAGGGAAGGATCACTGATGCAACCCATTCAGGTGCTGTTAATTTCGGCGCAACCCCTCTGGGCGCAAGCCTGCTGTCGCGCTTTAGAAACGCTACCCAGGAAGGTTAGTGCCCGCTCGGTGCTACTGTATGAGCGGTTAACCAGCGACTTATTAACCGCGCTGACCCTCCCGCTGGACGTGGTCATTGTCTGCCTGGATCCGTCTACACCCGATCTCGCCCTGATCCCGTTGTTACGGACCCTCGGCTGCCGCGCCGCCTGTATGATCCTGTGCGCACCGGATCACCCGCTGCGGCTGGCCGACTTGGATAAAGCGCAGGTCCAGAGTATTGTGTCATTCCAGGTGAGTTTCGACGCCTTTGTCGCCACGCTGTATACCCTGGTGGACGGGTGTACCGCCCCTTTGGGGCAACAATACAGCCAAACCCTCTGTAGTCCGCGTCGCGCGTCTCGACCGGATCTTTTAAACGCCCGCGAATGTGCAATTCTCGGACTGGTGGCGAAGGATCTCACCGACCAGGAGATTGCGAAGCAGTTACAGGTGAGTGTGCGGACGATTAACAGCCAATTGCACCACATTTACGGCAAATTGGGTGTGCATAGCCGGGCTGGCGCGGTGGCGGCGGCCTTCCATAAAGGGATTCTGCACCGTGAGTGCCTGGACCATTGGGGTGATTTCGCACTGCTGGGGCTGCCCGAGAATGGAGGATAACGGCAAAATCACTCAGTAATTTTGCTGAAGATAATTACTTAGCACTTTTACGGCGTAATTTCACCGATGCATTCCCCGCAGTCACGCTTGTACAATGGGACTGTCCGGAAGACGCACCGCAGGATCATCCCGGCCCTTGCTGCCGCCGGGCCTGCGCCTCTTCCGCTAAACTGATCTCCTCAACAGACCATCAGGAGTAGCATCGTGTATACCCTGTTCCTGTTGTACGTGCTGACCTTCTGCCGCTTTGCTCTGAGCCTCCTGTTCGCCGCCGCCTTTATCACCAAAGTGCGTAACATCCCCCAATTTGTGCAAACCATCATCCAGTTCGATCTACTGCCCGTGTGGATGAGTCGTCCTGTTGCTCACGTGGTCCTTGTCGGGGAGTTCGTGGCGGCGGGGTGCCTGGTGGCCGGAGGCCCGTTCCTGGCCCCGGGCTTTTTGCTGACTCTGGGGCTGCTGCTGCTCTTTACGGGAGCCCTTAGTTGGGTGCTCCTCCACCAAATACCCACCTCTTGTAATTGCTTCGGCCCCCACTCCCAGCCTGTTTCTCGCTTCGAGCTTGGGCGGAATAGCACCCTGCTACTCTGTGCGCTAGTGGGCTGGGTGGTGCAGACCAACCTATCCCCGCAGGGCAGCCAACTGAGTCTGGCGGAACTGCTGGTCGTTGGGCTGGCCGCCGCCCTTTTTGGGGCCGTGTGGATTAACCTTACCGAAATCTGGCACCTGTTCCGGCAATAGTGGACGCTATTCTAATAGGAGGGTTGAGTTGATGAATGAAGTGCTCGTCGTCAGTTCGGTCTTATTGTGGCTCTTGGTCGGAGGCAACCTGCTCCTCACGTTGGCCCTGGTGCGGCGGCTGAACGGGCTGCCCCCTCAGCCTGCGCCCCCGGAAAGCGGCCTCAAGCCCGGCCAGGTCGCTCCCGATTTTCAGGCGGAAACCTTAGCCGGGGTGGAGGTGACTCGCGCCACCTATACGGGGCGCTCTGTCGCCTTCCTTTTCGTCTCGCCCACCTGCGCACCGTGCCGCGAGGCGCTACCCGGTTACGAACTGCTGCGCCCCGCTGCCGAACGTGCGGGCGTGTTGCTCGTCTTGGTCAGCAACGCTGATGTTGCGGCCACGCAGCATTTTGTAGATGAGTTGCACATTCGCTTACCCATTTTGGTCGCTCCTCAAAGCACCAATCCTTTCCTGCGTGATTATCAGATCGAGGGTACTCCCGCATACTGCTTGATCGATGCGCAGGGCAATGTCGAGTCGAGCGGGTATCCGAGCCTGGAATGGGGTTCGTGGAAGACGCTGGTCCAGGGATGGACCCGCAACATGCCCCGCCTGACCCATATAGCGTTAAGCGAAGGGGGGTGATCCATGCGGTGATCCACTGCTGAGTAGACGATCTGCGCTACTCCAATGGTTACGGCAATCAGTATGTAGCACATGAAAGGGGAATAATGCTAGTGAACACCTACACCGATGGCCTTATCACGACAATGGATCGGTTCAGCCGCCGACTAGGGCCAATCAACAATCTGGTCGGCCTGCTTGCCGATCGGCTGCTCCCCCAAAGCACAGCCCGTGCCGGCACCTGCGTGCCTCTTGGGTATGTCGAGTGCAGCAAACAGTGTCGCTCCACGCTCGCTTGTTGTCAACCCATCGGCGCGCACCAGGAGCTATTCCGCAAGTACGCAATCAATATCGCCACCTGCTCCTCGGGGGCTATCGCGGAATGCTCGGACGGGTGCGGCGGGGGTTGCGGTCTCTGCAGCTAACTTTTCAATCCTCCAACACGACGCGATCCGCTGCTGGCAGAGTCTGATCAAATCAGGCGGTTGTCGGCCCGGATGCACGAGGAGTGGAAGGGCAGTGCCCCCCCTCCTCGTGTGGTTATAGAGCGCAGAGGATTGGCTCTGCCGGAGTTGCCCAAAGAACAGGTGTACCATGCTAATCCCTTGCCTGGATTTCACCCTGACGCTTGCTGCTCTGCTCGGCACCTTCCTGGTCGGGTTGCGGGCAGCTTTGCTGGTGGTAACGGTCCAATCTACTAGCATGGTGCCTGCCTTGCATCATGGGGATCGCGTGCTGGTGTGGCGCTACTGGCCGCAACGCTGGTTGCGGCGGGGCCATATCGTCCTTGTCTGGCCCTGGTTGGGGCCAACGCAAGGATCGCACGCCCTGGATACACAGGTGTTCATCCCGTTCATCAAGCGGATTGTGGGTTTGCCTGGTGATTATCTCGTGACCACTCTCACCGATCTGGCCGAACACTACCGCTCCCGCGAACACGCGGCCCATGATGCGCAAGGACACCGGGTGTGGTGGGTGCAGGCGGACCATATCTTTGTCTGCGGGGATGCTCCACTGGGCGGACTCGACTCGCTCACCTGGGGGCCGATCCCTGCGCGGTGCGTGCTGGGGCTAGTGCTCTTGCGCCTACCGCCGGTCGCCGGGGCCGCCGCCCTCCCTCTCGATCCCGAGAGCCGCCCAGGGGGACTCCCGCCCGGTACGGCGGCTCCGGATTTTGCCGTACCCACCCTGGCGGGCGTGCCGCAGACGCTGGCAAACTACCTGGGGCGCTCCACGGTCTTTCTTTTCATCGCGCGCTGTGAACCCTGCCAAGAAGTGATCCCGGCGGTCGCGGCTTTGCAGAGACCTGCCGCCCAGGCGGGAGTCGCTCTGGTGTTGGTCAGCACGGACCCAGAGGCCCGCACGCGCACATTGGTCGAAGAGCTAGACATCCGGTTGCCGGTGCTCCTGGCCCCGCCCGCTTCCAGCTCCTTCATGGTCGATTACGGGATTCAAGACGTCCCGACGTACTGTCTGGTGGATGCACAAGGGCGCATCCAGTCCACGGGTTATCCCAGTCGCGCCTGGGGCACCTGGAAAGAACTGGCCGATGCCTGGACAACACTTTCTGTCTCAGATGCAGGCCTGCCATGCCTGGATCGTCCTGAGTACCCGACGTAGCGTGCCGGATCGTCCCTGATCTTGTAGGCCTGCCAAAGAGGATACCGATGCTAGTACGCTGGCCCAGGAGTGCGTTGCGCTTCGCTACGGCTCTTTTCGCGATGTTCCGCCTGACATGGAACGCGTATTCAGCCGGTATGGTGGGCATCGTCCTGCTGGATCTCGTCCAGGGAATGCTGCCCCTTGCCACTGCCTGGTTGACGAAACTGTTGTTTGATCTGTTGGCTCACACTGTGGTTTTGGGGACGCCGGGCGTGATCCCCCCTGGCTTATTCCCGCTCTTAGCGGGCCAGGTCCTGCTAGTGGTAACTGGGCCGGTGCTGATCGCCCTGAGCGCTTATCTTAACACCGAATTGGGCCGACGCTTGACGTTCGATGTGGAATTACAGGTCTATCAGAAGATCAATGACCTGGCGGGCTTAGCGCCGTTTGAAGATCCCCAGTTCCATCAGACCTTACAACTCGCGGCATCGGAGGCGCAGCGGGGTCCGGCCCAATTACTGACCCTCGTCACGACGCTGGGGCGCAGCGTGTTGACGATTATCGGGTTTCTGGGTATCCTGCTCGCCTGGGATCCTCTACTGGCCGGAGTGGTCGGCCTTGCGGTACTGCCGCAATTGTGGGTACGGCTGAAACTGAGTCAGCAGCGCGTGCAGCTTGCCGCTGCAACCGGCGCCAACGAGCGGCAACTATGGTACTACCGCCAGGTCTTGTCAGGACTGTCCTTTGCCAAGGAGGTGCGCCTGTTCAACCTGGCGGACTACTTTCTGGCCGCCTTTCGCCGCACCTACCAGGCGATTCATCAGGTGCAGCGCGGGCAGCAACGGCGCGAGGTCTGCTGGCAGACCCTGCTGGCGCTCATAGGAAGTGGTCTGAACGCAGGCGTCTTCGTCGCCGTGGTGCTTGCGGCCTTTGCCGGGCGGCTGAGCCTGGGTGATGTCACGCTCTATGTCAGTGCGGTGGCGAGTGTACAAGCCGCTTTGGCGGGCATGGTCGTGGCATTAGCGAGTTTACATGAAAGTGTTTTATTCCATACCTACTTCACGGAGCTGCTGGCGCTCCCGCAACCTTTCCCCATCGCCAGACCGGCCCGCCCGGTGCCCCCTCTGACCCAGGCGATTGAGTTGCACAACGTTTCGTTTCGGTACACCGGTCAACGGGCGTGGGTGTTGCGTCATGTCAACCTGCGCCTGCCCGTCGGTCAGTGCCTGGCCCTGGTTGGCTTGAATGGGGCGGGGAAGACCACGCTGACCAAACTCCTTTTGCGCTTATATGATCCGACCGAAGGTCAGATTCTCTGGGATGGGATCGACATTCGGGAATTCGATCCAGCCGAACTCCGTCGTCATATGGGGGTGATCTTTCAGGATTTCGTCCGCTATGATCTCACGGTGCAAGAGAATATCGGACTGGGCAATGTCGCGCAACTCCAGAATCTTGCACGTATCCGGCAGGCGGCACAGGCGGCGGGGATCGACGCGGTGATTGAACACCTCCCCCAGGACTATGACACGAATCTCAGCCGCTGGTTGGATGCGGCGGCACCGGGCACCGACCTTTCAGGAGG
>JBBSEL010000091.1:0-8555 GCA_038239755.1 Chloroflexia bacterium
CACCCCCCCCCCCCCCCGCCCCCGGGGGCGCCGCGGGGGCTACGCGCCCTTCACCCGCCGCCCCGCGTTTCGGGCGGCGGGGCGGGGGCGGGACACCCCGCCCGCCGCCGTAGGGTCAGGCCGCTTGCGCCGCTGGTTCGCTGAGGATCGCCGCAATCCGGGCGCGGATCTGCTCCGGCTGCCGGGCGATCTGTTCGGCGTCGAGGCGGATCACGGTCAGACCGCCCAGCCCGGCCAGCAGGCGATCACGTTCCGCATCACGCGCGGCATGGTCCTGACCGTCGAGGGTGTCCGCTGGGCCGCCGTGCCAGCGGCGGTGCCCCGGCTCCAGTACGATATCGCCGATCACAAAGTCAAGCAAAAACTCGCGTCCACCCAGGCTGATCCGCTGCTCGCGCACAAAGTCGCGCCCTTCCTGGTAGCCCAGGGCCAGGAGCGTATCGCGCACAAATTGCTCGGCGCTGGACGGCTTGGCGCGGTGGTAGGCCGCAATCTTGTCCAGCAGGCACGCCAGGCCGCCAGGGCGGGCCAGCAGCGCGGCAGCCCCTTTGCGTCCCCGCGCGCGCTGGTGTTCGATAAAGCTCGGCTGAGCGGCGCGGGCGCGGCCTCCCCGCTGGCGATCTTCGGGGGTGAATTGATAGCGGGCCATCGGGTGCTCCTTTCGGGTGTAGGGGGCGCGGGGTGAGCCGCGCCCCCGGCGATCTTACCAGCGCGGGTCCGCCTTGTCGGGCGGGCACTCTTCCAAGCCCAGGCTCCAGGCGTACTTGAGACCGTAGTCCTGATCGAGCAGCCGGAAGCGGGCGTAGGGGGTGAGCGAGTAGAACCAGACGATCAGGGTATGGCGGCACGGCAGTTGCCCGCCTGCGCTGCCGAACGGCCCCTTCTCCTGGCCCCAGGCGCAATTACAATGCGTTTCCTGCCGCCCGTCCCAGTGGTAGATGTGCTCAACGAAATAGCTGGTCCGGGGGTCGCTGTCCGAGGGGACGATCCAGCGCTGGCCGATCATTCCCTCCTTGATCGATCCGGCGTTCGTGGGGAATTGCCCCGCTTGCAGGGCGTCGATCAGCTTGTTGCGGTTGCGCTGATCAATCCAGGGAAGTAGCTCGGCCATGGTCGGCGCTCCTTTCTGATGGGTAACGGTAAAGTGGCTGCCTCATCTCTAACTCTATAGCAATTATACCATAGAATTACCATCTTGTCAATAGATTTTGCGGAAAAATAGATACGAATTTCAGTAGATCATTTTCATTTGTATAAACATCACCATTCTCTCGATTAATCTAATACATAATAAGTATGTAGTAAATACGGTACAGCCTACATGATTCGCCTCCTTGATCATGGCTGGCTTGCTATGCGGATCGTTCATCTCATGTGTTCACCCATACGGTAAGGTGATGGAAAGAGGGCCGGAGTAGTGATACCTCTCCGGCCCCCTGACCACCTTGTGTTTACCTTGCATTGCGGGGGTCGCTCAGGTGCAGCCCCTTACGCCGTCAGCCAGGCCGCCAGGTCTTGCGCGATGGTAGCGATCGGTTCTTCTACCGTGCTAACCCCAGGCACCATCAGGTGTGGGGCCACTCGTTCGAAGGTTTTCACGTCCAGCACCAGGACGGCGGGAAGATTCTCCCGCGCCCACGTGGTGATCGCTTGGGGGTCATAGACCAGCCGGTTGGTCACACGCACCCCGGTGGCCGGGTGCGGATGCTTGTTGCCATCCTGGGTGAAGATCGCCAGAACGGCCTGGCGGAGCGCGGCTTCGGCGGCTTCCTGGGCGGCGCGGGCCTCTTCGACCGTCGTCAAGAGCACGATATGATCTTGCTCCCAGGCACTACGGGCCTCCTTCAGCGTCGTCTCAGCTCGCGCCGTTTGACAGCGGGTCGCGGCGACGACACGTACCAGCGCTTCGATATTGGGCGGGTTGGCCGGGATGTTGGGGGTGTTCATTTGTATCCTCCTTATAGGTTGACATAGGTAGTCGTGACGATCGATTACGCGGCGGCGAGGAGTGCGCTGGCTTCCGGCTGTATAGCGAAATACCGCTCGACCTCAGCGGCTAAGAACGCATCCAGCGCTTCGTGGGTGGTCCGGCAGGCCACCACCGGCTCTAGCCCCGCTGCGGTGAGGCCGTAGGCCGTAGCCGGAGTGCTGCCGGGATGTCGCGCCCAACCCCACTCATCCTCTGGCGCAGGACGGGGGTAGGCGTGCCCCGGTTCGGCGGGCTGTGCCAGAGTCAAGAGGCCCTGTTCCAGCCCGGCCAGGAAGAGTTGTAGGGCGAAGGCGGGCGTGCTGACCAGCGGGCGGGTGGTGCGCCGCTCCAGGAAACTGACGCAGTGGACCGCCTGCGGCACGAGCGCCAACAACCGATCCGGTGCCCAACTTCGCCAGCCGTCTCGCTGATCTGCTCTCCGTTTCAGCGCCCGCAGGTGCTGGGCAATCGCAGTGCACGTGGCGGTGTCCTGATGGAGGATCGCCGCTTCGCGTGCCGCCCACCAGGTCGGCGTCAGGGCGAGAAAGGCGACCCCTGCCGGGTCGATCAGGCCGGGGTCGAGCACGAACAGATCGGGAAGATAGGCCGTGACCAGAGCCAGCGGACCGTCGGGCCCGCCGTTCAGCCGTTGCCACAAGAAGCGGTAGCCGGCGCTCTTGAGCAGTTCCATCTGGGCCAGTGGTGAGGGGATGAAGGTCTGATCAGGCCGATAGGGTACGAGCGCGGCGCGGTGACCGGTTTGGAGGTTCGCCACGAAAGGCCGGGCGGCGCGTTCGGTAGCGGCGATGAGTAACCAGACGGGACGAGTGGCATCGGCGGCAGACTGGCCGCCGCTCCACCAGGCGTTGGCGCACAGGTGGGCCAGGTAGGTGACCTGAAAGCGGCGGGTCTTGGGCAGGGGGCGGCAGCGCCGAGCCGCCTGGGCCGGGGTCTTGGGTTCGATGATCAGTTGATAGCTTTCCATCGCTTGCTCCTTTAGGTGATCACTCTATATGACGCTGACTCTTGGCCTACGCCGCTTCGTCCAGGTCGAACAAGCTCAATTGTTGGGGACGTTCTCGTTGCTGAAGCGGCAAGGCTGGCGCTTTGGCCGGGCGTTCGGTGGCAGGCTCGGCGGTCGCAGCGAACAACCCTAACTGCTGCGGGTGCCCAGCTGCGGGGGGTGCCACCTTCGGTGTGGACGGTGCGTGGGGAACACCGGATGCTGCGCTGATCACCTGCGGCACCGGAACCAGGTGCTGTGGGGCGACGACCTGTCCACTCAAGATCTCGTAGAGCGCCTGCCCGATGGAGAGGGCATCGATGACGTTTTCCGCCCCCTCGCCCGCCCCGGCGGCTTCGAGTTGACTCTCGATCTCGAGGCCGTCCATCTGGGTGGACACCGTGACTTTGCGGGCGACGAGCGCCAGGGCGGTTTCCTGGGCCGTGCCGCCGTACACGGGCACATAGACCTCGACCGGGGTCGCTGGGTCGCTGCCGATGCGATGGATGCGCCCATTGGCCTGGCGGTAAGTGAGGGCGTTGTACGTCCCCTCCAGCCAGATCGCCGTCTGAAAATACGGCGTGAGGCAGTTCAGCCCCGTTTTCACGGCCTCGGGATTGACCAGCAACACCCGTCGCTGGTGCCCGATCACCTCCCGCTTGATCCACTCTTCGCGCCCGTGGGTGTCGACCCGGGTGCTATCCAGGTACGCGGCCTCCACGCCCAGCCGCTGCCGCAGGAGGCGTTGATAGCGGGCGACCAGCCGCCCATGGCCGGTATGCCGCACGTAGAGGAGGACATGACGACCCCGCGCGATCTGCTCTCGTACTTGCTCCAAAAACCAGCGCTCTTTGGGTAAGAGCGTTTGCGGGTCGAGCAGGGGCACACTCGTCACCAGGCTCCCGCTCTGCTCGCCACAGTTGGCCGAGTAGCGGATCTCGTACACCGGGCGGCCGGTCCGGTCCAGCGCGTTGCCCACATCGGTGGTTGCCAGATCGAGGAAGCTGGGTAGCTCGGTCAGCGCCCCCAGCAAGCGCCCCTGGAGCGGCGAAAAACGGTCGGTGGCGATCTGCGCCAGCAGGGTTTGTTGCAGGGTGGTGTAGCGGCGGAGCAACTCCTGCCCGTTTGCGTCATCGGCGGCCACCGCCACGGCCAGGGGCTGCTCGTGCAACGGCGGCAGGGCATACTCCAGGTCTGCTTTGTGGATGATCGAAGCGATGGGCAGGAGATATTGTGGGAGAAAGAGCGGCAGGACGCCGGGTGCTTCGCCCAGCACCCGGATGAGCGGATCTTCGTCGCGCTCGGCCCGCAGGCTGGCCTTGCCGTAGGCGCGTACCTCCGTCGTCCCTGGCTTGTCCGGAAGGGTGCGGAGGATCTTCAAGTAGCCAAAGCGGGCGACAAACTTGCCCTTGTCGTGCGGCCCAAAGGCCTGGCGGAACGCAGGCGAGACGGCGCGGAAGTTGGCGAACAAGGACGAGGCGTAGCCTCCCATCAAGGAGCCGGTAAGACCCAGCACTGCTGTGCCCGGTAACCCGGCTAGCAGATGCGCGGCTTGCTCCTGCGCTGAGCCGCTGTTATTGAACTCGTGCATCTCATCCAGCACGACCAGATCGAACATGTGGCGGCAGTGGCGGGCAATGTAGCGAGCCAGCGGCACTCGTCGGGGTTGGGGTACCGCCCCATAGAGGGGTTCATCACACAGTGGGCCGGGTACAAAGTGTCCTTCCTGGATCAGGATCGTCAACGCGGCAAACGCGGCAGCGACACTGCCCAGTGAGATGAGCGTCCCGCCGTCGCGCCAGGCCAGCACGCCGCTGTCGGCGGGAATCGTGAAGTCGTACCAGTCGCCACCGGGGGTATTTGTGGCCCAGCGCACGGCCTGATCGCGCGCTTCTTGGAGGCTGAGTTGACCGGCGGCCACGGCGGCGGCACGAGTCGTTTCCGCCACCAACCGGGCGCGCGTGCGGCTGAATGGATCGTAGGCGGGAAGGGGTCCCAATGTGGGTAACAACTCGTCTACGATCTCCGGTGCGGTGGAGGTCAGCAGGAGGAGGAGCCGTAAGCACGTCTCACGGACGGTTTGCGCTGCCGCGTTAGGGGCGGAACACTGCGCCGCCCAGTGCTGCACCGTCCCGGTGATCAACGCCGTTCGCTCCTGGGGAGGAGTTGCCAGGTGTAATAGGAACGTGGCCCGCAGCAATGGTCCCAGCCGGTCGGATCGACCGGTCCCCGGCAACGCCACCTCGCGGGCGATGATCTGGTCGAGCTGGTGGATCAACTGCGCGAAGTGGGTTTGGGCTGTATCCCAAGGGCGCGTCGCCTGCGCTATCCAACGGGCCTGACGCGTAGCCGCATCCTCTGGACTGGGTGCGGCGGTGGTGGCTGGTGGCTTGTCCGCTAGGAGATCGTTGGCCCCAGCAACCTAGCGGATATACCGTTCGGGTACCAGCGTGCGGAGCATGTCGTCGGCGGGATCGACCGGCAAGAGCAGCCGAGCGAGGGCATGGGCCACTGCGCCGACCGGGTGTCCGGCGTGTAACGGCTGGTGACGGCAGCGCAGGCGCTTGCTCACGATCCGTTCGGGTGTTTCGGTCGTCGGGGTTCCACACTTGGGACAGGTTGCCCGTGCGGCCAGCCCGGCCCGCCAGGCGTGGCCCAGCTTGGCCGTCTCGCGGGTGAGAAGATAGATCGACAGGCCGGTACCTGGCCCCGCTCCGGTAGGGGGTGGTGGGGCGTGTAGGTCGGCTATCTGCCGTACGGGCACCACACTCGCGCCAGGCAGGGTCAGGCGCACCTGCTCGGTCCACGAACTCACGAGATGAGGTGGGCACAAGACCAACACCCGGCGCACCGGGCGCGGTGGGTGGGTGCGGTTCCAGCAGCTTTGGGCGCGTAAGGCGGCGCGGGTGGTCGCGTACTGGGCCGGACTCAGGGCCACCGCCACCGCCAGGCTGATGATCGACTTGCCGCAGCCGACTTCCCCCAGGACCAGCGGGTGCTCGCCCTGGCCGAGCAATTTGAGCGTGGATTGGACGACGTGCGCTTGTGCCGTGAACAGAGGTCGGGCCAACGGGGGCAAAGGCAGCAAGTGGGCCGGATTCGTCGGATCGTGCTGGGCTGGGAACTGCCGCCGCATCAGGAGGGCCAGCCCATGCCCATAGTGTTGTAAAAGGTCGGCGATGTTCATCCCCTCCACGGTTGTCGCCGCGCTGGGGGTGGTGCCGGGGGCCAGGTCCACATAGCGCGGCGGGTCGGTCAGCGCCAGGATGCACACCGCCAGGGTGGGCTGCTGCACCTGCACCTGGCTGGTGGTGCGGCCCTTCTTGTCCTGGTGCTCTTTCACGGTGACGAAGTCCTTCTTGAAGCGCCCCTTGACCAGGATCGGCGGCCAGCCCGCCTGCGGATCATCCGGCTCGACGCGCAGCCCGTTGAGCATCCCTGCCGCCAGGAGCAGCGCCAGGTAGGCCGGTTTGGGCGGCATCGCCACCAGCAGTTGGCGACTGAGGAAGTCGGGCAGAGCTTGATGCACGCCGACTTCGGCCAGCGGGGTCAGGGTCTGCCCCGATCGCGGTGTCTGGCCGTTGGATGTCGACAATAGCGGCAGGCTGCTGATCTCGCTCGCGCCGACCGTCCAGGGCCGGTAGGACTGGAGCGCCTGCTGCACGTCGAGCGGATGCGTGGCAAAGCTGGTGAATCCGCCCTGGCTACCCGGTGCGAAGGTCAGGTCGGGTGGGGCGTCGCCGGGCAGCGGTAGCACTGGCAGGATGGTGGGATTGGCGGCCCAGGCGCGGATTTGTGCGCTCAGGCGGTCGGTGGCCCCGGGCAGGGTAAGCGGTGCTACGCGGCGACGCCCCAGCAGGACGACCTGGCGGAAGGCGGAGAACTCCGGGTCAGGAAAGCGATAACAGCGCAAATCATCGTACTCCGCAGCGAGCGTGGCCGCACTGGTGGTGAGGGCGTAGCCAGGGACGATGAACACCAGCAGGCCCGTGCCGGGGGTGAGGGCGGCGGTCCAGCGCAGGAGGAAGGCTTGCTCCAATCGCTCATGAATCGCATCTTGGTCATAAGGCGGGTTAAGCCAGAGAAGCTGTGCGCCCTCTGCGCCGGGGCCGATCGCCCAGGTGACTTGGAAGGCGTCGCTATGGAGCGCCACGCCACGGCCATACCCCGGAGTGGCGGCCCGGACTCGTCCGGCTAGCGCCAGTGCCCGGTCGGCTTCCAGTTCGACCCCGTACAGAGGGATCTGCGGTCCCCGCCCGATCGTCGGCAGGGGATCCCCGAACAACGTTTGGGCACAGGCCACCAGGGCAGCCCCGTCTCCCGCCGCCGGGTCGAGCAGCGCGTAGGTGGGATAGACGCTCATGCGGAGCTGGGCATCATAGTGGGCCTCGTGCCCGGCACTCGCATCGAGCCGCGCCGCAATTCGCGGCACCAGCGCGTCCGGCGTCGGAAAATACCCCGCTACTGCCACACTTTCTAACCGGGCCATCGGTGACCTCCTTGCGGGCAAACAAATCCGCCCGGCCCCGGCACACAGCCAGGACCGAGCGGTTCGGGATTCGTTTTGTCGGCGGGATCAGCCGCCGTGGCGCGTTTTATAAATGTTGAGGCCGATTTTCACTTCTTCGCGTCCGGGTACCGCGACATTCCCGCCGGTGGTGGCGATGATGGTGGTTTTCCCCGAACTCGAGGGGCCGTGGTCGGCGGTCAGATCGACCGTGATGATCAAGCGCTGGCCTTCGACGCGCATCTCAACGTTCTTCATCGGTGTCTCCTTTCGGTGGGGGTGGTTGGTGGGCCACGAGTACCCACCACGCGGCGACGAGCACCTCAGCGTGGCAGGGCTGTGGGTGGCACCAACAGCCGAGGCGTTTGCCGGTCAATTCCGGTAGCCGGGCCAGAAGGTCTTTGCGGCGCCACAGGTATCGCCGATAGCGGGCGATCACGGCGGCGCGGTCGCCATCCGGCCCGATCCGGTAGGGATTGCCCCAGCCCGACGGGCGACCGACGTACACGTACTCGGAACCTGCGGTACGCTGGCCGTGGCAATGGACCACCACCGGCGAGATGAGCGCAGCCATTGGAACCTCCTGGATACCCAAAGAGCCTGACCCCGGAACCGCTCCGGAGCCAGGCCCTGGTCCAATCATCCTACCGGCGGGTATGGGCCGTGCGGCGCGGTGGGGTGGCCGTGGTTGGCTGATCCGGCGCTGGGGCGGTCTCGTCCGCTTCATCCTCCCCGGCGGGCTGCCGATCCAGGAAGATCACCTCTTCCGCGATGATCTCGGTGCGGCTGTGCCGGGTACCGTCCTCCCCTTCCCAGGCGCGGGTCTGCAAGCGGCCTTCGATATACACCAGCCGCCCTTTGACTAAAAACTCATTGGCCGTTTCGGCCAGGGTGCTCCAGGCGGTCACTGCGTGCCACTCGGCCTCTTCGTGCGGCGTGCCGTCGCCGTTGTTGCGAGTGCGGTTGGTCGCCACCGAGAAGGTGGTCAGCGCCGTCCCGTTGGCGGTGTACTTCATCTCAGGGTCCTTGCCCAGTCGGCCAATCAGTTGAACCTTGTTCAGGGAACGAGCCATTGC
>JBBSEL010000092.1:0-8495 GCA_038239755.1 Chloroflexia bacterium
CGCCGAGGACACCGGGGCCATCCCGGTGGGCACCGATTCCTATACCGCCCGCCAGTGCTTCAGCACCAGCCTGGACCTGTTCACCGAGATGGGGGCCGAGGGCGAACGCGCCCGCACCCTCCGCACCTGGGCCTGGTACGAGCAGACCCACGGCGACCCGGCGGCGGGCGCGGCCCGCTGGCAAGAAGCGCAGGCTATCTTCACCCGCCTGGGCATGACCGCCGAAGTGGCGCGAATGCCCACCCCGATCCCGCCTGCCCCGCCCCTGGCCGGGTAATTGCCAGCGGTGGGAGGGCCAGTCCCACCCGGTGGCGAAAGGATACACTCATGACCGATGCACCCGCTAGCACCCGCAACTCGAAATGGATCAAGGCGTCGCCGGAGGCGATCTATCGCGCCTTCACCGATCCCTCCGCCCTGGCGGTCTGGCAGACCCCCGGCGACATGACCGGCACCGTCCATCAATTCGATGCCCGCGAGGGGGGCGGCTATCAGATGTCGCTGTATTACCCGGCCACCGACACGACTTCCCAGGGCAAGACGACAGCCCGCGAAGATCGTTTCACCGCCCGGTTTGTGGAATTGACCCCGCCGCGTCGCATCGTTGAAGCGGTCACCTTCGATTCGGACGATCCCGCCTTCGCCGGAGAAATGATCATGGCGGTCACCCTGGAGGCCGCCGACGGCGGAACGACCGTCTCAATCGTGTTCCAGAACCTGCCGCCGGGCATTCGACCGGAGGACAATGAGGCGGGCACGCGGGAGAGTCTGGAGAAGCTGGCGCGCTACGTCGAGTAGAGCCATGATCCCCTAGACGACAGGAGGCTGGGCACGATGCCCAGCCTCCTGAGTTCCGACTGGTGGAAGCCAGGCTTATTTGGCCTGGGGCGGATTGCAATTGGGGAAGAAGGCGGCGCTGACGATCTTGGCAAGCTGCCCACGGGTGGTGTTGTTGTTCGGGCGGAAGTAGGGGCGATTGCCGGGGGCCACGCACGGCTCGTCGGGCAGCCCGCAGGGGTAGCCCTGGATGATGCCCCGACCGGCCATCCGCTCGATGGGCGCATAGAACGTGTTGGTCAGCGGCACATCCTCGAAGGTCTGGCTCACCGGGGTGTCGCTCCAGCCTGCCGCGTTAGACACGATCTTGGCGATCTGCCCCCGCGTGGCGTTATTGTTGGGGCGGTAGTAGGGCCGGTTCTGGGGCGGCACGCACGGCTCGAACGGGCCACCGCAGGGGTAGCCGCTGAGGATGTCGTGCCCGACCACCCGCTCGACAAAGAGATAGAACGTGTTGGTGGACGGCACATCCTCGAACGTCTGGATGTTCGGCACCGGGTCGCTGAGGCCCGACGAACTGGCGACGATCTTGGCGAGCTGGCCCCGCGTGACGTTATTGTTGGGCCGGTAGTAGCCTCCTGGACACGGCTCGCCCGGCCCGCCACAGGGGTAGCCGCTGACAATGCCCAGGCAGACCAGGCAGCGGATGTAGGTGTAGAACGTGCTGCCCACCGGCACATCCGTAAACCCGATCGGGCACGGCGTGGGCGTGACCGTCGCACCGGGCGTGGGTGTGGGCTGGCCGCAGGTGACCGGCATGAAGTAGTTCTCCATGCTGTTGGTCGGCTGGTTCAAGACATAGCCCCCGGCCATGAAGACGATATGCGAGTCCACGAAGTCAATGGCGGCATCGTGCCGCGCCGCCGAGAAGCTGGGGCCGCGCCGCCAGAGGTTGGTGCGGGGATCATAGACCTGGGGGAAATTATAGGGGCCGGGCGGGTCAATACCGCCACCAAAGACCCAGAATTCGCCGTCCACCACGCCCCCCTTGGTGCGCGAGGTGGGCACCGGGAGGGTGGCGATGGGTGCGATGGTCGCGTTGGCCGGGTCAAAGCGGTAGGCCGCGTTGCTGTCGTGCAGCGCTCCGCCGCCGAACGTCGCGCCCCCGCCCAGGTAGATATAGTTGCCGATGGTCGCCACCGGGATAAAGCCGAGCGCGGTCGGCAAGGTGGTCGAGAGCGGCACCCAGCCGGGGACCAGCCCATCGGTGCGCGCCGCCACCGGGGGGACAAATTCCCAGATGCGGTTGCTCGCCCCCACCCCCGGCGTGTAACCGCCGAAGACATAGATGATATTGTTGTACACGGCCACGCCGCCGGGCAGGGTGTTGGTTTCCGGCCACGGATACTGGCTCAACAGGGTGATCGTGTCAGAGATCGGGTCGTAGAGGCGCACTTTGTTGGTGGTCGTCGCCGCGCCGGGGGCACGCCCGCCGATGGTGATGATGTAGGGGCGGCTGGCGAAGTCGGTCACGGTGGCGGCCCCCATGTCCACTACCTGATCATCATCGAAAACTGCGTTCTGGACCGACCACGTGTTGCTGATCGGGATGTACACACTGGGGTGGAGCTGGGGGGCGTCGGTCGTCGTGTCGCTGCCGCCGACCACCGTGAAGCGGGTCGCATTGTGGAAGCGCGTCGGGCTGCTGACCAGGAAGCAAGGCGAGGCGGGCGGCAGTTCGTAGCCCACCCCGTTCCCATTCACCACGGCGTAAGGCACCGGTGCACCCGCTTGCCAGCCTCCGGGATAAGGCGCGCACACCGGGGTCGGCGGGATGATGTACGTCACCAGCACATCGTCCACCCACCAGCCTGCATTCGCCGCCGAGTTGTCGGTGCCCTCGCGGAAGCGGAACTTGATACTCTGCCCGGCATAGGGCAGCAGATCCACCTGCACCTGGACAAAGTTGGTGCCGTTGGGGTTGCCTGTCCAGGCGCTGCGCCCGGCCAGCGGGTTGCCGAACGAGCTAGAGATGAGGCCGTTGTAGCCGCCCTGGGTGATGTTGGCCCCGGCATCGGCCCAGGTCGCCCCGCCGTTGATCGAGACTTCCAGCACGCCCCCATCATAGGTGTCTTCCAGGTCGAAGCGGTGCCAGAACTCGAGCGTGGCCGAGAAGGAGCCGTTGGGGATGGTGTAGGTGCCGGACGTGGTCAGGATCTGGTCGGAAATATTGGGGACATCGGGGGCGAACGCCGAATGCGTCCCGCTATGTGCCGCCGTCGTGACCGAGGTCCAACCGCAGCCACCGGGCACACAGGTCGGCACGCTCGACACAAACGCCCCCAGGGTGCCGCTCTCAAAGCCTTCCGTCAGCAGTTGCGTGCTGGCGCAGACCGAGGTAGCGGTCAGGGTCACTGTCGGGGTCGCCGTCGGGGGGGTGCCGGTGAGGGTCGGCGTGGCCGTGGGTCCCCCCAACCGCACCTCCGGCTGCCCGGCATTGACCGGCGGGGGGGGTCCCGCCGTCCCGCTGGCTCCGGCAAGCTGGACGGCCCCGACGAGGATCAGGCCGATCACCAGCGCCAGAAACGCCGCCTGATAGAGCCAGATGCGCCTATTCATGAGGGGTGCTCCTTCCTAAATGGGGGCTGCGGCAGCGACCAGGGGGTGCCGCAGAGCGTGGGGGTGTCGCTGCCGCACAGGCGCGGGAGCCGCGCGGATCTGGGGTCACCCGCCCGAAGTAAGCGGCCAGCCGCCGTCGGCATGAGGGGGAGGATCGTCGGGCGGCGTTGTAATGACGGCCCAGGCCACGAATCCAGGGCCGCCCCCGGCGTAACTGTCGGTACCCGTAGCATACTACGGGCCGCAACGCGAGTCAACACCGGGCGGCTGAGATCGGGTCATAACGGGGGGTTACGGTTGTAGGACATGGCGCTGCCCATTGATGGTCGGGTGCCTCAGGCGTTGGGGAATCCCCAGCATCAATGGACAGCACCATATCCTACAAGGGGCCACGAGGGTTATGCCTCGATCTCAGTGGGCGCACCGGATCGCCGCCCCTGGGGCGGCACACTGGCACAGCTTATGCATTAACACGGATTGAATGACCCCATCCCGCTGCTTGATAGTGGTCACACACCCGGTCACCGACCGAACGCCGACCATTATTCACCGATCCAAGGGTGGAATGGCACAGCTATATGCCGGTCGATTCGCGGCGGGCCAACGCGGGTGCGCGGACGAACGACCGGGGAAAGGAACAATACGATGGTTACCGTAGGATTACTCGTGCGCTTAGAGGCCAAGCCCGGCAAAGAGGCGGAAGTCGAAAGCTTCCTCCGCAGCGCCCAGGCCATTGTCGAGCAAGAACCGGCGACGACCGCGTGGTTCGCGGTTCGTTTTGGACCGTCTACCTTCGCTATTTTCGATGTCTTCCCGGATGATGCGGGACGGCAAGCCCACCTGGCGGGCCAGGTCGCCGCCGCCCTGATGGAGAAAGCGCCCGACCTGTTCGCATCCCCGCCCAGCATCGAGAAGATCGATATCCTGGCCGATAAATTGCCCGCGTAAAGAGCGGCCCGCATAGAGAAAGAGAACCCTTCACCGCCACGCCCTCCGTCAATGACCGAGGGCGTGGTGATTTCATAGGCAGAATCGGCCAGATAGACCCAGCGGCAGGCACAACCCGCCAGGTGGCCCCTAACTTGTGGTATAGTACGTGCTGCAATGCGTGGTGGTCGGCGAACATCACCCATTCGCCCCATTGTGACACCGCCGGGTGACGCGGTGACGGTCCCACAATCCCATCTTAGGAGGAGGATTTCCTCATGCAGAACATCCCCAGGAGTCTTGGCAAGCGATCCATGAAACGGGCAGGCACGCTGGTGCTGGCCCTCACCTTATTACTGGCGGCCTGGCCGCTGCACCCCAGCAGCGCCGCTCCCGCAGGCGCGCCTCCCTACGCGCCCAAAGAATTATTCTTCGTCTCCGACGGTATGCGGCCCGACCTGGCCCAGAAATATGCCCAGGCGGGTGAGATGCCCAATTACGCTAAGATCTTCGACAGCGGCGTAACGGGCGACAACGGCATGGTGCCGCAGTTCCCGCCGAACACCGGCGCGGGCTGGAGCAGCATCACCACCGGCGCGTGGAGTGGCACCCACGGCGGCCTGAACAACACATTCCACATTGACAGCAACGCGATCACCACCAGCACCACCGGCTTTGCCGCCACCACGCTCCAGGCCGAAACCTACGGCGAAGTGGCCGAAAAGTCGGGCAAGAAGGTCGCGATCATGGAGTGGACGGGCACCCTGCCCGGCACCAAGATCACCGGCCCGGTGGTCGATTACCGCAACTTCTACAGCAGCCGGGGCGTGGCCGCCAGCTACGCCGTGCCGGGGGCCTCGGCCCAGTTCGTGCGCGATTTCGGCCTGGTCTACACCAGCGGTCTCCAGATCGCCGATGCTAGCGGCTGGACCGGCGCGCCGACCTCGTTCAGCCCGGCCAAAGAGACCAGCTTCACCTTCAACACCAACGTCATCAGCGGCACCGCCGCCCCGCTGGTCTGGCCGGTCTATATCTACGATAGCACCGACGACGGGCAGGTCAACTACGACAAAGTGCTGATCACCAAGGGGGCCAAGGACAACGCCCAACAGGCCGCCGACCTGAAAGTCGGGGACTGGAAGGATGTCAAGCTGACCCTGCCGCAAAACGGGCTGCTGGTCGGCACCTACATGAAGCTGATCGACCTTAGCGCCGACGGGTCGAAGATCCGGCTCTACTTCACCTCCCTATCGCGGGCGCGCAGCAACATGCCCGCCCTGGAGCAGAAGATCGCCGCCGACTATCCCAGCGCCACCGGCTCCGACTTCGCCCCCCTGGAAGCTGGGATCATTGATGCCCAGACCTACGTCGAGCAAGGGCTGAAGTGGTACGACATGTACCGCCCGGTGCAGGAGTATGTCATCCAGACCTACAAGCCCGACGTGGTCATGGCCGGCTATCCGGTCACCGACGAGTTCTCGCACCAGTTCTTGGCCCTGACCACCGATGCCTACACCGGTCCCCGCCCCGCCTATGGCGACCCGGCGCTGGCCGAGAGCTACCTCAAGCAGGCGTACCAGCAGGCCGACACGATCCTGGGCCACCTGTGGGAGTTGATGGGGACGAACACCGTCACCTTCGTCGCCTCGGACCACGGCTTCGCCCCGGCGTGGCGCAGCGTGAACGTGCTCCAGGTGTTGCAGAACGCCGGGCTGTATGACCCGGCCAACCGGGCCACCAGCAAAGCCAGCGGCTTCATCGCCGGGGGCACGGCCAACATCTATGTCAACCTCAAGGGGCGCGAGCAAGGCGGGGTGGTCGAAACCGCTGACTATGCGGCGGTGCGCCAGCAGATTCTGGATGCGTTCAACAACCTGACCGACAACGGCACGAAAGTGACGCTGGCGGTGTGGAACAAGGAGCAGACGCGCACCATCCAGGCGGACGGCTACACGATCAATGCCTGGAACCCCACCCGCACCGGCGATGTGGTCGTGGTGCTTGCCCCGCCCTACCAGTTCGACGCACCGACTACGGGCCAGGCCATTGCCGACTCGCCGTTCTACGGCCAGCACGGCTATCTGCCCGACACGGTGGACCTGAGCAAGAACATCAACATGCACGCCATGTTCGGCATCTACGGGCCGGGCATCGCGCAGGGCAAGAAGATCGGCAAGCCGCGCACGATCGACATCGCCCCCACCGCCGCCTATGCGCTGGGCATCTCGGCCCCGCGCTATGCCGAGGGCCGCGTGCTGACCGAAGCATTCAGCGATAACAGTCCCAGCCTGATCCCCATCCAGGTTCTCGCCTGGGGCGACTACCACGGCCAACTCGACCCGGTAACGGCGACGGTGGACCGCTTGAGCGTGCCCAGCGGCGGCGTGGCGAACATCGCGGCCTACTGGAAAGAGGCGAAGGCCAAGAACCCCAACGGCACGATCATCCTCAGCGATGGCGACAACGTGGGGGCGACCCCGCCGAACTCGTCCTTCCTGAACGACGTGCCGATCATCCAGGCGATGAACCAGATCGGCTTCACCGCCTCGGCGCTGGGCAACCACGAATTCGACAAGGGCGTGCCGGGCCTGTTGAACATCGAAAAGGTGACGCAGTTCCCTTACCTGGCCGACAACATCATCGATGACAAGACCGGCCAGATCGCGTCGTTCACCAAGCCGTACATCATCGTCCAGGCCAACGGCATTGATGTCGGCATCATCGGCGCGGGCAACCCTGAAACACCCACGGCGGTCAACCCCTCGCTGATCCAGGGCTACCAGTGGATCGACCCGATCGCCCCGACCAACAAGTATGTGCAAGAACTGGTCGGAAAGTGGATCAAGACGATCATCGTCGTCTACCACCAGGGGTCGGCCAAGGGCGACTTCGACAACCCGACCGGCATCTTCGCCGACTTCGCCCGCGCCCTGGACCCCGAAGTGGACCTGCTCGTCGGCGGCCACACTCGCATCGAGACGATGGCCCGGATCAACGGTGTCCTGGTCAGCGAAGCCAACCACGCGATTGACACCACCGAGATGACCCTGCTGGTGGACCCGGCGACCAAGAACGTGGTCTACTCGTGGGGCGCGTTCCGCCGCCCGTATGGCGGGGCGATCACCCCCGATCCCGACCTGGCCGCGCTGGTCAAGAGCGCAAACGACCAGATCAAGCCGATCCTGGGCGATCAGGCCGGCACCGCCGCCGCCCTGGTGGACCGCAGCCGCGCGGTTGAGAGCAAAATGGGCAACCTGGTCAGCGATGCCATCCGCGCCACCTACAGCGTGGACGTGGCGCTGCAAAACTCCGGTGGCCTGCGCGCCGACTTCCAACCCGGCCCGGTCAGCAAGGGCGACGTGTTCGCCGTCTTACCGTTCGGCAATCTCGTCGTCACCGGCCAACTCAAGGGGTCGGACCTGCTGGCTGCGCTGGAAAACGGGGTCAGTGACGTGTCCGGCAACGCCGGGCGCTTCATCCAGCTATCGGGCGTGCGCTTTGCCTACGATCCGAGCAAGCCGGTCGGCAGCCGCATCATCTGGGCGGTCTTGTCCGATGGCCGCGCCGTCGATCCGGCAGCCACCTACAAGGTCGCAGCTAACAACTTCATGGCTGTCGGCGGCGACGGCTACACCGCACTGACCAAGATGATCGACCCGATCAGCCGAGAGCAGTTGTGGGAAGTGGCCGCCAACTACGTCAAGAGCCTGGGAACGGTCGATCCGCAAGTCGAAGGGCGCGTGATCGCGGTGCAGGCGGGCCAACCCGCCCCCACGCCGCCGACCGCCGCCACCCCGACGCTGCCCACGCCGTCCTCAGTCCTGCCGACGGTGGTCCCGGCTCCGCCGACGGTAGCTCCGGCCCCGCCGACCGTCGCCCCCGCGCCGCCGACGACGGCTCCGCTGCCTCCGGCCCCCACGCCGGAGAGCACCCCCGCCGCGCCGCCCGGCATGCCGACCACCGGCGCGGGCGACGGCGGCCTGACCCTGCCGCTCCTGGCCCTGGTCCTGGCCGTACTCGTCCTCTTGACGGGCCTGTTCCTGACCCGGCGCAAGGCGCTGCGCTAACCGACCCTTCGCCTCTAACACGCGACCGGCTCCCAACGTTGGGAGCCGGTCGTTTTCGTCTATTTTGCGGCTATCCAGCAAGTGTCTGGTATTCCCCCGCTGTCA
>JBBSEL010000093.1:0-8491 GCA_038239755.1 Chloroflexia bacterium
AGCCGCTGACAATCCCCCGGCAGGCCAGGCAGCGGATATAGTCGTAGAAGGTGCTGCCGGGCGGCACATCGGCGAACACGAGCGGGCAGGTCGTCGGCATGGGCGTGGCGGTGGGGCCGCCGGGCGTCTGCGTCGGCAGGGGCGTGCGGGTGATCGTCGGGGTGAGGGACGGCGTTGCGGTGAGGCTCGGCGTAGGCGTGCTCTGCGGCACCCAAATGTCGGTGATGGGCAGCGCCTGTGCGCTTGCGCCCGCATAGGGCAGCCCATAGGCATCTTCCAACGTGCGTAGCACATTGAAATGATTGATCGGCTCATTGTACTGGCCGGGCACGACCAGCGGGCCGACCCAGATAGTGGCGATATGGTTCTGGCTGCCGCGGTCGTCCTCATCGAAGGTGACCAGCAGCACGCTGTTATGGGCGGCCAGCCATTGCACATACCCGGCGAGGTTCTGCTGGAGCCAGGTATCCCCTTGCTGGATGGTGCCGTCGTGCATGTCGTTGTTCAGGTTGGGAATGACGAAGCTGATCTGCGGCAGGGTGCTGTAGTCGCTCGGAAAGCTGGTGAACGGCAAATTAGTGCCCGTCGGCACATTGGTGAAATTGATCCAGGGGGAGTGCTTACGGGCATAGGCCCCCGACGTGCAATCCGTCGAGCCGGGCGCGGGCAGATCCTCCGAATAGCCGGTGAAGGTCTGGCCGGCAGCAATCAGCTCGCTGCCGAGATTGGCGGTGGAAAAGGTGTGCGGGCAACTGTCGTCGAGGATGCCCTGATTGGAGCCGGAGAACAGATCGAGGTAGTTGGGCTGGCTGGGGTGTTCCACTCCGTAAGAGTTGGTCATCAACGCCCCCTGCTGGGCCAGGGCGTTAATGTAGGGGGCGGTGGGCGCGCCGATGATCGCCGAATAGCTATGATTTTCTTCCATGACCACGACGATATGATCGGGCCGGGGCACGCCGTTCACCATCGGGGCGGCCCGGGCCTGCGCCGGGGCGGCCCGCCCGCTCGCCAGCAGGGCCACGCCCAACAAAACCAGCCCTCCAACCAGCACCAGCCACTGGGCGCGCCGGTCGCGTCCGCCTATCCCACTCGTTACAAGTTCCGCCATTACCATTTATCCCTTCCTGTGTATCATCATCACGCCACTAGAAGCCGCAATCTGCCGAGTGCGCGGGCCACCTGGCCCTGTCAGGGATGGCCGATCCCTGCCCTGGAGCATCCCCAACATTGGGGACGTTACAAGAACCATCGGGCAGAATAAGGAGTAACCGTTCAGGCACAGCCTGACGCCTCGCAGAGTGCCTTCAACTACAGCGTCTCGTAGTAGAGGCTCTCACGAACGCCCAAAATCCCGCGCCGCCCACGGGTGGACCGGGTATCGGCGCTATTCCTCTCTGCCGTCGTGGGCGCTCTCAACCGCGTGTGCAACCAAGCGCGCCGGGCGCGCGATCAGTGGGTGACCACGGCGGCCTGGCTGACCCCATAGATTGAAGAGGAAGGGATGATTCGGGAAAGGACGATGCCGGGGAAGGCACTCCTATGAGTGGTATTCTATCACACTAACCACCGGTTGAACAGGCCGGATGCAATCGGGTCACCAAGCTCTAATTGGGTAGCAAAACTACAAGCCCGACAGCATATATGGCACGAGTCTAGCGCTTCTTCGACCAGCCGATGGGGGCAACAGTCGTCTCGCCCCGATCCAGACCCTGGGCACAGCAAACCCCCCGGCGGTCCACCGGGGGGTTTCGCTATTACTGAATTACGGGAGCGCGCTCAGCATCATGCTTAGTGGCTCACGCGCCGGGCGTTATTTCCGGTCCAGGTAGACATTGACGTTAGTCTGGGTGGGGCTGTGATCCCGCGCCGCCCCAATCACGCTCACCCGGTAGAGATCATTTTCAAAGAAATACGGAGCCGTCTGGGGGTTCAACTCAACAAAGCCGTTGGAGGTGTACAGCGTGCGGATGGCCGCCATCACGTCGGGATAGTTGCCATTAGCGACCAACACGAGAATCCAGTGAGGATCGGCACCAAGTGTCTGCTGCAACACCCCGGCGGGCACCGGGACGGTGGCGGGCCAGTCGGCAGGCAAGGTGATCGGGGGTTGTCCGCCGCCCCCGCCTCCACCCCCACCACGGGCCGACGCGGGGGCCACAGAGGGCAAAGCGAGGCACGCCGCCAGGACCGCAACGACAACTACGGCCTGGATACCCGCGAAACGGCTAACGTTAGCGCGGCGCGCAGGATTGAGGAGAAGGGTGTTACCGCTATTCTGATTCATGACGTATCTCTTCCTTCTTATATGAGATTGCCTTATAGTAGGTTGATTGATCAGTGTTGTCGCCCACCACTTAAGATCACAACCTACTATACGAGGGAGGTTACAGGTACCCTGCCGGTGCCGATCATGCAGTTATCGGATGGGGGGAGCTAAAGAGATCTTAACTTTTCCTTGACATCGGGCGCGCCGATATGCTATCATTAACCCGGTCAAAAACTAAATATGTCTATACTCATCGAGACGGGTGGAGGGACCGGCCCTGTGAAGCCCGGCAACCGGGCAGACGTTGGCACACGCTGACGCTGCTACTGGTGCCAAATCCGTCAGCCAGCACCGGCTATCGCTGGCTGAAAGATGAGAGACCCGCCTGGTTGGGCTTGATCTCTCATGCGTGAGAGATCTTTTTTATGCCCGCCCCCGGCCCCGGATATCGCCTGTTATGGCTATAGATGTGACCCAACCCAATATCGACGCACCGCCCCTGCCCCCTGCCGAGCAGAAAACCGTCTGGTGGGCGGAGGGGGCCGTCTGTTTGCTGGACCAGACCCTCTTGCCGTTCGAGACGGTGGTGCTGCGCTGTACGACCGTGGCGGAGGTGGCCCAGGCGATCCGCACGATGCAGGTGCGCGGTGCCCCGGCGATTGGAGTCACCGCCGCCTACGGGCTGGCCCTGGCGGCGCAGCAGCATCCCGCCCTCTGCGTCAGCGACTTGCAGGCCGAGATCGAACGGGTCGCCGCCGAACTGGCGACCACGCGTCCCACGGCGGTCAACCTCCAGTGGGCGCTCGACCGCCAGTTGCGCCTGGCCCACAGCTACGACGGGACCGACGCGGACGAACTGGCCGATATGCTGCTCGATGAGGCGATCTTGATCGCCACCGAGGACGAAGCAAGCTGCCGGGCCATCGGGCGCAACGGCGCGGCGCTCCTCCCCCCTGCTGCCCAGGCGCTCACCCATTGCAACACCGGCGGCCTCGCCACGGTCGTCTATGGCACCGCGCTGGGGGTCTTGCGTACTGCTCATCAGCAGGGGCGGCTGGCCCATGTGTGGGTGGATGAGACCCGGCCCCGCCTTCAGGGGGCGCGGCTGACCGCCTGGGAATTGCAGCAGGCAGGCATCCCCTGCACACTCATTGCCGACAACATGGCGGCCAGTTTCATGGCGCGGGGCCAGGTCGATTGCGTGATCGTCGGCTGCGACCGGGTGGCGGCCAACGGCGACACGGCGAACAAGATCGGCACCTACAGCCTGGCCGTGCTGGCCCACTACCATCACATCCCCTTCTACATCGCCGGTCCCACCTCGAGCATTGACCTGGGCCTGGCCGACGGCAGCACGATCCCGATTGAGGAGCGCGACCCGCACGAAATGACCCACATTGGCGGCCAGCCCATTACCCCGGCGGGCGTGCCGGTCGCCAATCCGGCCTTTGACGTGACCCCCGCCCATCTGATCACGGCGATCATCACCGAACAAGGCGTGGCGTTCGCGCCGTTCGCCGCCTCCCTGGCGCAGATGGTCGCCGCCGCCCACCGGCCTTCCGTCCGACCCTCTCCCGCTCTGGGAGAGGAGCCTATCGCCTTCACCCCCCTAGCTAATGAGGTATCCAAGTAGCGCATGAGTACGATTGTCACCGGTTCCATCGCCTTCGATAACATCATGGACTTTCCCGGCAAGTTCGCCGACCATATTCTGCCGGACAAGATTCATATCCTCAACGTCAGCTTCCTGGTCAAGGGGTTGAAGAAGCAGCGCGGCGGCACGGCGGGCAACATCGCCTACACACTGGGCCTGCTGGGCGGCCAGCCCTTGCTGTTCAGCACGGCGGGCCAGGACTTCGCGGGCTACCAGGAGGGCATCGCGGCGGCGGGCGTGGACACCAGCGCGGTGAAGGTCCTGGCCGATGACTTCACGGCGATCTGCTACATCACCACCGACGAGGTGAACAACCAGATCACCGGCTTCTATCCCGGCGCGATGTCGCAGGACATTGAGCTGTCGCTGCGCGATCTGCCGCGTGAAGGGCTGGATTTGCTGATCATCTCTTCGACCACGCCGCCCGCGATGGTCCATTTCGCCCAGGAAGCCCGCGAGATGGATCTGCCCTACGTCTACGCACCGGGGCAGCAGATCATCAGCCTGGACGCGAAAGACCTGGCCGCCGGGATCGACGGGGCGCATGTGGTCATCGCCAACGATTACGAATATGAGATGATCCGCAACAAGACCGGCCTGACCGCCCGCGATATGCTGGGCCAGGATCGCATCATCATCGTCACCAAGGGCGAGTACGGCTCGGTCATCCAAACCCGCGACACGACGGTCGAGATCCCAATTGCCTCGGTAGGCACGGTGGTCGATCCGACCGGGGCGGGCGATGCCTATTGCGCGGGCGTGGTCTACGGGCTGCAACGCGGCCTGGACCTGACGCAGGTGGGGCGGATTGGCGCGCTGGCGGCGACCTATGCGATCGAGAGCTATGGCACCCAGGCCCATCAATACAGCCACGACGAGTTTGCGGCGCGGTATGCGGAGAGCTTCGGGGAGACGATCACACTATAGCGTACTGCTTATTGCGTACTTCTCAGCACTCAGCACTCAATCCTACGCAATACGCTATACACACGAGGGACTCACATGGCAGTGAAGTTTGGCACGATTGTACCGCAGGGGTGGCGGCTGGATCTGCGCGATATTGCCGATCCGGTGGAGAAGTACGAGACGATGACCCGCACCGGGCAGGAAGCCGAGCGGTTGGGCTACGACTCGATCTGGGTCTACGACCACTTCCACACCGTGCCCCAGCAAGAGCTGGAGACGAACTTCGAGTGCTGGACGGCGACGGCGGGGCTGGCGCGAGACACCAAGACGATCCGCATCGGGCAGATGGTGACCTGCAACAACTACCGCAACCCAGCACTGCTGGCGAAGATCGCCTCCACCGTGGACGTGATGAGCCACGGGCGGCTCGACTTCGGCATCGGCGCGGGCTGGTACGAGGACGAGTACACCGCCTACGGCTACCCCTACCCCGACGGACCGGAACGGCTGCGGATGCTGGACGAGGCGTTGCAGATCATCCAGGCGATGTGGACCGAGGACTACGCCACCTTCGAGGGCAAGTATTATCAGGTGCGCGGGGCGATCAACGAGCCGAAAGGGGTGCAGACCCCCCACCCGCCGATCTGGGTCGGCGGCGGCGGCGAACGGGTGACGCTCAAGCTGGTGGCGAAGTACGGCGACGCCTGCAATATCACAGGGATGACGCCCGATGCCGTCCAGCACAAGTTCGATGTGGTCCGTGAACATTGCCAGACATTGGGCCGCGACTACGACAGCATCATCAAGTCGCACCACACCTTCCTGTACCTGCTGGAACCGGGCGAAAGCGCCACCGATGCGCTGCCTGCGATCCAGGCGTATATGCAGAATCCCGCCCTGACCCTGGAACAAGTGGCCCAGACGATCTTCATCGGCACCGCTGCCGAGGTCACACGCTGGTTGCAGAGCCTGGAAGCCATCGGTACCCAATACTTTGTCATCTATTTTCGCAATTACGTTAAAGGTAGCACGGCAGGAGCGGACGCGATGCGCCGCTTTGCTGCCGAGGTGCTACCCGCATTTCGCTAGCTTATTCCCTGGCGAGGGCTTGATGTATTCGTTCGTTTTTGCCATGACGCCTGCTCGAGGCCATCTGGCAGCCAACTTCGGATCGTCAGTTTTGCCATGACGCCCCCGAGGCCACCTGGCAGTTTACGGTAGTGGTCAGTGACCAGTGGTCAGTGATCAGTGCAATTAACGGCACACTGATCGGACGGCCCTGGATGCTGAAGACTGAGTATGCCGGTTCCACTTGTGGACCCTCGCCCGCATAGCGGACCGGCACCGTTTCGAGTAGACGTCAATCCAACAAAGCCATTACGCTTAAAGGAGCAAAAACACCATGGTTACGACCATTGATCAACCAGCGCAGAGCGAGCAAGTCTGGCAGCGCCCGCACGATATCAAGGATGCGTCCCTGGCCGACCGCGGCGTGCTGCGGATCGAGTGGGCCGGGCGCGAGATGCCCGTGCTGGCCGCCATTCGGGATCGGTTCGCCAAGGACAAGCCCCTGGCGGGCAAGCGCGTGGCGGCCTGCCTCCACGTCACCGCCGAGACGGCCAACCTGATGCTGACCTTGCAGGCGGCGGGCGCGGACGTTGTGCTCTGCGCCAGCAACCCGCTGTCCACCCAGGACGACGTGGCCGCCGCGCTGGTCGAGCGCTATAACATCCGCACCTATGCCGTCAAGGGCGAGGACACGACCAGCTACTACAACCACATCACCGCCGCCCTCAACCACCGCCCGCACATCACCATGGACGATGGGGCCGACCTGGTCTCGTCGCTCAACTTCGTCGAGATGGGCCGCCTGGACGACCTGCACCCCACCGTCCGCGCCTGGGCCGCCGCCCTGCCGGAAGAAGAACGCAAGGCGCTGGCCCGGACGATCCTGGGCAGCACCGAAGAGACGACGACGGGCGTGATCCGCCTGAAGGCGATGGAGAAGGATCAGGTGCTGATGTTCCCGGTGGTCGCGGTCAACGAGAGCGACACCAAGCACCTGTTCGACAACCGCTATGGCACCGGCCAGAGCACCCTCGACGGCATCCTGCGCGCCACCAACATCCTGCTGGCGGGCAAGATCATCGTCGTGGTCGGCTACGGTTGGTGTGGCCGAGGCATCACCAGCCGCGCTCGCGGCCTGGGTGCCCGCGTCATCGTCGCTGAAGTCAACCCGGTGCGCGCCCTGGAGGCCGTCATGGACGGCTTTGAGGTGGCGCAGTTGGTGGACGCGGCGAAAGAAGGCGACATCTTCATCACCGTGACCGGCGACCTGAACGTGATCGACCGCCAGCACATGGAAGTGATGAAGAGCGGCGCGATTGTCTGCAACAGCGGCCACTTCAACGATGAAATCAACATCCCGGCCCTGCGCGAACTGTCCACCGACGTCCGCACCGTGCGCGACTTCGTGGAAGAGTTCACCCTGAAGAGCGGACGGACCATCTGCCTGCTGGGCGATGGCCGCCTCATCAACCTGGCCGCCGCCGAAGGGCACCCGGCCAGCGTGATGGACATGAGCTTTGCCAACCAGAGCCTGGCCGCCGAGTACCTGGTGAGCAACGAGGGAAAGCTGGAGAACAAGGTCTATGTCATCCCGACCGAGTTGGACCAGGAGATCGCCCTGCTCAAGCTGCGCTCGATGGGCATCGAAATCGACGTGTTGACCCCCGCACAGGTGAAGTACCTGTCGTCGTGGGAATCGGGAACATGAGGTAGTTGTCAGTAATCAGTGATCAGTGGTCAGTAACGGTTCGCCAAACTGACCACTGACCACTGACCACTGACCACTCGTATGAATTGCGCCAACCATCCCGACATCGCCGCATTGGCGACGTGTGCCACCTGCGGCAAACCGCTCTGCTCGATCTGTGCGCGCTTCTACCAGGGGCGGGTCTACTGCGAGGACCACTTCGCGGCGGCGACCGGGCAACCGGGCGCGGCGGCGGAGCCGAACAGCAGCGGGATGGGAGGCGCGACTCAAGCGTTCACGCCGGGGCCGGGGGCATTCCCTCCGGCCCCAGCCCCCACCGTCGCCCTGGGGCCGGGACCGGGGATCTTGCCACCCGCGAGCATCCCCCCCGGCACCCTGCTCCCGACGGCAGCCCCGATCAACCTGGGGGCGAACCTGGAGCCGCTACCGATGACGCAGCGGCCCGGCTGGAGCGAAGAAGCCCTGGTCAAAGCGCCATCGGGGGCCGAAACCTACGGCCAGATCGCCCTGGGGCTGGGCGTGCTCAGCCTCGTCATGGCCTTTTGCTGTGGATTGATCGGCTGGATTTTCAGCCTGGGGGCCATCGGCATGGGCATTCTGGCCCTGGTCAATGCCAAGTCGGCCCGCGACCCGCAACAGGCACGGACCTTTGGCGGCATCGGCCTGATCCTGGGGTTGCTCTCGTTGTTCGGCAGCCTGGCGATCCTGGCTATTTTTACGATAGGTCCACAGTTGGGCCGGTTTCCCTAGGACAGGACCCGCTACCACATCGGGCGGGTTTCGTTAAACATAGGTATTGCACCTGTAGAGGAGGATGAACGAATCATATGACAACTTTTATGGAGGCTCCGCAGGTCTTCCTGACGTCGGAATCCGTCACCGAGGGCCA
>JBBSEL010000094.1:0-8458 GCA_038239755.1 Chloroflexia bacterium
GGAGCAAAAGCTGGTGCGACAACAGCTTGTTGGGGTGCGTGACCAGTTGTTCCAGCAGCGCAAACTCGGTCGGGGTGAGATGGATCGCCACCCCATCGCGCCGGACGAGATGCGCCGCCACGTCGATCTCTAGCGGGCCGTAGCGATGGACCCCCGGCGCGGGAGTCGAGGTGGCCCACCCGCTGCGGCGCAAGACGGCGCGGACGCGGGCGAGCAGTTCTTCCACCCCGAACGGCTTGGTCAGGTAATCGTCGGCCCCCAGGTCGAGCGCCAGCACCCGATCGCTTTCGCTGTCCAGCGCGGTCAGCACGATGATCGGCACGGTCGATTGTTCGCGCACCCGGCGGCAGACTTCCAGCCCATCCAGGCGCGGCATCATGATGTCGAGGATGAGCAGATCGGGCAGTTCCTGCACCCACAACGCCAGCGCCTCCAGCCCGTTGACCGCCTCCAGCACGCCGAAGCCTCGCGCCTGGAGATTCCGGCTGATGAAATCGCGCAGACTGGCCTCGTCTTCGGCCAACAAGATACGGCGGGCGGGTCCGGGCACCGATCAGGCTCCTTTCCGTGCCGGGGCACGACGTTCGGAGGGCAGAAGCACCGGGTCGGCGCAGGGCAGGGTAAAGGTGATCGTGGTGCCCGCCGGGCTGCTCTCGGCCCAGATCGCCCCGCCGTGCGCCTCGACAAACGCCTTGCAGATCGCCAGGCCCAGCCCTGTGCCGTCAGAGCGCCGCTGCTGCCCCTGCGGCGCGCGGTAGAACCGCTCGAACATGTGCGACCGTTCGTCGGCGGTCAGGCCGGGGCCATCATCGGTCACCGCGACGAGGGCAGTGGCCCCTTCGGACCGGGCAGTGACCCGCACGGTGCTGGTGCCGTAGGCGCGGGCATTTGCCAGCAGATTCTGCAACACGATTTCGATGCGCGGCGCGTCCACCTCCACCGCCCCCAGATCGGGGGCCAGGTCCACCACCAGATCGGGCAGCGGGGGATGGAGCCGCGCCGCCGCCTGGGCCACCAGATCGGCCAGCCGTGCCGGGCTGCGGGCCAGGGGCAGGAGGCCCGCCTCGTGCCGCGACAGATCGAGCAGGTTGCTGACCAGTTGGGCCAGGCGGTCGGCTTCGGTGCTGATCGTCCCCAGGAAGTGCCGCTGGTCGGCGGCAGACCAGGCGACATCATCTTGAAGCAAGGTGGAGGCGTGGCCTTTGATCGCCGCCAGAGGAGTGCGGATCTCGTGCCCCACGGCGGCCAGCAGGCTGGTCTTGAAGCGGTCGATCTCTTGTTCGCGGGTGACATCGCGCAGCAGCAGGCCCCGACCGATGGCGTGGCCCGCCTCGTCGCAGACCGCAAAGAGGCGCAATTGGATCGAACGGCCTGTGGGATTGCCCCGCGTTTCGACCATCCAGGCGGGCAGGCCCCCCGCTTCCGCCGCCACTCGCGCCCGGTCGTAGGCGGCGGGATCGACCGCCTCGGTGCGCAAGGCGGCATGGACCGCCTCGATATTGGCCGGGTCTGGCCCGTCCAGCCGCAGGCCGGTCAACGCCTGCGCGCCGGGATTAGCATAAAGCAGCGCGCCGTCGAGGCTGGTCAGCACCAGCCCGTCGCTCATGCTGTCCATGATCGCGGCCAGGGTTTGCTTCTCCTCCATCGTGCGGCGGTAGAGGCGTTCGTTTTCCTGGGCGACTTCGCGCAGGCGCTCGTCGCTGCGTTCGTAGAGCACGGCGTGTTCCCAGGCCAGGGCGGCATAGTTGGCAAAGGTCAGCAGCAGATCGACCTCGTTGGTGGTGAACACTTCGGGCCGGGTGCGATGGACCAGCAAGACGACCCCTCCGGCGCGGGGGCTGATGATCGGGATCGCCAGCACGGCGCGGAAGCCATCGGCCTGCGAGAGGGGCGGGAAGTCGCGGCCCGGCCCGGCGACCAGTTGCACCGGGTGCCCTTCGCGCAAGGCGCGCACAGCGGGCGAGATCGGGTCATCGGGAGTCAGGCGCAGGGCACGGTCGTATTCCGGGCTGCGACCCACGCTCGCCAGCACCCGCAAGATCCCCTCGGCATCGGGGACCAGCACCACCGCCGCCTGCACATCGACCAGGCGGCGGACCTCCTGGATCACGGCAGCGGCGACGGTGCGCGGGTCGAGCGTGCTGACCACCACCGTGGAGGTCTCCAGCAAGGTCTGTAACTTCGTCAACTGGGTGGTCACATCATGTTCCAGGCGACGCAGGGCGCGGGCCAGGTCGCCCACCTCGTCCGCCCGGTTGTCCAGCGCCGAAGCGGCGCGTTGCGACCGGGTCTCCAGGGCAGGCAAGGTCTGATGCACGGCAGCCAACCAGTGGAGCGGCTGGATCACCCGGCGGACCAGCACCAGCCAGAAGAGCAGCCCCCCCAGGCCGAAGAGGACGGCGGCGGCAGAGAGCCAGGCAATAAATGTATCTACAACCGCCAGGGCTTCCTGGGCAGGCCGCTGGACGACCACCGCCCACCCGCTGCTGGGCACCGGGGCCGAGGTGAACAACCAGTCCTGCCCGCGTGGCCCGGCGGCCAGGCGCGTCGCCGGATGCCCGGCCAATGCGTCACTGGCTCCCGGCAGTTCATTCAGGACCGGTTGGAGTAAGCGCTCGCGCTCCGGCGTGGCGATCAGTTGGCCCTGCTCATCGATCATGCTGATCATGATCGCGTGCCCCTGGCGCTGCTGCTCGTCGACGACGGTGCGGAGGGGGGTGCTCAGATCGTCCAGCAGCAGATTGGTCACGACGACCCCGGTCAGCCCGCCATCGGCCCCCCGCACCGGCACAGCCACGGCGACGACCGCGTTGAAGGTGGTCAGATCGACCAGCCCCGCTTCGAGGATCGGGGCGGTGGCCGTGCGCGCCCGCTGGAACACCGGGGCCTGGGCCAGATCCAGATCGTGGGTGCGCACGTCGCCGGGGACCGAGAGGCGCATGATCCCCGCCGCATCGAGCCAATAGACGCGGTCCACGTCCTTGCGGGCCACCTTGAAGGCGGCGAAGGCGGCGGTCATGCCTGGCAGTTGCCCGGCACGCACGGCAGGCAACGCGCCCAGGTCGGCCAGCGAGTCGCGGGCATCGCGCAGCGCGTCGCTCGTTTCCAGCGCAATCGCCTGGGCCAGCGCGAGATCAGACGCCTGCACCTCGCTACGCAGGCGGGCCTGCACGTTGGCGTTGACCGCCAGCCCGGTCCCCAGCACCGTGGCGACAAAGATCAAGTAGACCCCCAGCAATTGCCCCAGCAGGGAATGACGCGAGAAGCGTAGGATGCGCATTCCTTATTATACCGCATCCTCCCCACGCCGCCCCTTCTTCACTTGCACCAGGTACGGCGCGGCGACCCCGAAATAGGCCCACACCTGCTCTTCCAACTCGGCTGCCGTCAGCACCCGCTCCTCCGCGCCCAGCGTCGGCATGCCCTGTTGCCCTTTTGGTTCAAGCTTGGTCAGCCAGGGGCCAACTCCACCGCCAGCCAGCGGGTGGCGTTCTCCACCCCGGCCTTGGCGATGCCGTAGCCGACCACGCGGGTCATGGCCCGCGCCGCCGCCAGCGACGAGATGTTGACAATGCAGCCCCGCCCGGCACGGGCTATTGCTTCGCCAAACACCTGGCTGGGCAGCCGTGTGCGCTGATCGACCTGCCTACGTACCATCTGCGTACCTAGCTCTTCCCCTGGTCGCCTCTCCCATCCGGGACGCGATAAGCGCGTTTCGCCAGGCCATAAGCATAATCGTGGGCCATCGCGGTCGCCTCGTCCTCGGCCAGCAGGCCCTGCACCACCAGCCCGGCCAGCCAGTCGCAACTGACCCGCCGCCATACATCGTGGCGCGAGGGAATGGAAAGAAAGGCGCGGGTGTCATCATTGAAGCCTGCTGTGTTGTACAGTCCGGCGGTCTCGCTGACGTGTTCAAAGTAGCGGCGCATCCCGTGGACGCTATCAAAAAACCACCAGGGCGGGCCGAGCAGCACCGCCGGGTAATGCCCGGCCAGCGGGGCCAGCTCGCGGCTGTAGGTGCTCTCGTCCAGGGTGAACAGGATCAGGCGGAAGCGCGGGTCGGTACCATAGGCATTGAGTAACGGCTGAAGGTTGCGGGTCCACTCGGTCGCCACCGGGATGTCCGCGCCTTTGTCAGCCCCGAACCGAGCCAGCAGGGCCGCGTTATGGTCGCGCAGGCTCCCGGCGTGGAGTTGCATGACCAACCCATCCTCGGCGCTCATCCGGGCGAACTCGATCAGCATGTGCCCGGTGAACTGGGCCGCATCGTCCTCATTGGCCTGCCCGTGCAGGGCACGGTCGAAGATCGCGGCAGCCTCGTGCTCACTCAGCCGTGCCGTGTAGGGGGCCAGCACACCGTGGTCGGTCGCCAGCGCGCCCCGTTCCTTGAAGACAACTCGGCGCTGCTCCAGGGCCTGGATGTAGTGGGCATAATCGCTCACGTCGATCCCAGACACCGCGCCCAGCGCCGCGATCTGCGCCCGCCAGGCCAGGTTCGCCAGGTTCACCACCGCATCGGGCCGGAAGGTGGGCCGAACCTGGCGCAGCCCATCAGCCTGGATCCTGCGATGGTCGTCTAGTGGGTCGGTCGCCGCATCGGTGGTGCAGAGCAGTTCGATGCGTAGGCGGTCGAGCAGGGCGCGGGGCGCGAACTCAGGCCGGGCCAGCTGCGCTTCCAGGTGATCGTAGATCCGCCCGGCGCTCTCGCCCGTCAGCCGCTCCATCACCCCGAACAAGTTGACCAGTTCATCGGCCAGCCAGAGGCCGGTTGGGGTGCCGCGAAAGAGGGTGAAATGTTCGGCAAAGCGCTGCCAGATGCGGCGGGGGTCGGTCTCGACCGGGGTGCCGTCGCGGGTCGGCACGCCGAGATCTTCGAGGGCCACCCCCTGGCTGTAGAGCATCCGAAAGACGTAGTGGTCGGGGATGATAAACAGGTCGGCGGGGGTGCCCAGCCGCGCTGCCGGATCGGCCAGCAGCGCGGGCGGCACATGGCCGTGCGGGCTAATGATGGGCAGGTCTTTGACCGTTGCATACAGGGCGCGGGCGACGGTGCGTTGGGCCGGGTCCGCATGGAAACAGCGGTCGGGTGAGAGTGTCCAGGGAAGGCCAGGCATCGGTTTGCTCCTTCGTGCGGCGGGCCGACCAGACAGGTTTCGGCCTGCCTACTTCGTGCCCGCTGGCTTCACCCAGAACTCGCGTAAAACATATGCCGCCATTTTGGGGGTGCGGGTGCGCGTGAAGATCCCCTTCATGTTCAGGCCCCCAACGCGCATGATGCTCTGCACCGCCGCGAAGTCGGCAAAGTTCCAGACCTGCATCCCGGCCACATAGTCTTTGCGACCCGCCACGGTCAGGTGGCCCCGCATATAGTCGGCCTGGTACTCTTCGGTCCACATCACGTTGGGGTGCCCGTGCATCCCGGCCATCGTGTCCGCCCCGAACTCGGTCATGATGATCGGCTTGTGCCACATCTCCCAAACCTGATCGAGTTCCTGTTCGAGCGCGGCCAGCGCCTGGTCCAGTTCGCCCCCCAGCACGTACCAGCCCCAGTAGCGGTTCATGCAGATCACGTCACACTCTTGCATCCAGTCCTGGGGGCCACCCATCACCGTCACCAGCGTGACCAGACGGGTCGGGTCCAGTTCCCGCGCCCGGCGTAGCAGGGTATCCAGGAATTGCTTGCCCCGAGCGACCGAGGGGTCCGCAGCCCCGGCACCTCCCGGCGGTGTGTTCAGGTGCGCCGGCAGCGGCTCATTCGCCACGCACCACATCACCACCGCAGGATGATTCTTATCGCGGGCGATCAACTCCTCCAATTGCTGGAGGCACATTCGCAGGCGGATCGCCGCGTTTTCGTCGCTCTCAAACTGGAGGCTGACCGCCGGGATCTCGTCAATGATCAAGAAGCCTTCGCGGTCGGCCATCTGCATTTCTTCTTCGCTGTAGGGGTAGTGCGAGGTGCGATAACTGTTGGCCCCCGTCCAGCGCATCAGCCCATAGTCCTTGACAAGCAAGGGCAGGTTGAGGCCCTTACCGCTGGCAATGAAGTCCTCGTGACGGCCAAAGCCGTTCAGCTGCACCGGCTGGCCGTTGAGCAAGATCTGGCCGCCCTGCACGGCGATGGTGCGGATGCCGCTTTTCAGTGTGTAGTGGTCGTTCGGCGTTTGCACGGTCAGGTCGTAGAGATAGGGGTCTTTGTCCGACCAGAAGCGTGCCCCGGCGATGGTCAGCGTCGCCTCGGCCACCCCCGCTTTGAACGCCAAGTTGGCCTGCACACTCGTGTCGCCGCCCGTCAGCAGCACGCGGCCCGGCACGCTCACCGGCGCGTTCAGGCGGGCCGTGACCGTCACGCTGCCATCCGCCCCGTTGATCCCGGTGACGACGGTCACATCTTCGATATAGGTTTGCGGCACGCTGTACAGCACCACCGGGCGATGGAGACCCGCGAACGGGAAGAAATCATAAGTGGTGCGGGGGAAGGAGGAGTTACCGAACGGTGAGGACATGTTGCCCGACGGTACCCGCGTGGGCATTAGCTCGTTCTCCACGCTGATGGCGATGATGTTCTCCGCGCCCCACGTGATCCGGTCGGTGATCTCGAAGGCAAAGGGCAGGTGCCCGCCTTCGTGTGTGCCGACCTGGCTGCCGTTGACGTAGACGGTGCCGTAGTAACAGGCCGAGCCGACGCGGAGGAACACCCGCTGGCCCTGCCAGCTTTGCGGCACATAGGTCCGTTTGACGTACCAGGCCAGGTCGAGATAATTGAACAAATCTTCGTATTGCTCGTTCCAACTGCCCGGTACGGCAATGGGGCGGGCCTCTGGGAGGCCGGCTGACCAGTTACTTTGTTCGCCGGTGTGGTCCGGGTCGGGTTGGAAATCCCAAATGCCGGAGAGATCCAGTTGGTTGCGGCGGTCGTTTTGTTGCGGGTACAGCATTGTATGCTCCTTCTGATGAGCTATGGTTCACCCAGGATGGTTCGGATGACCGGTGGTCAGTGAGCGGCAGGGGCCGTCTCGGCGGCGAGTTGTTGCTTCATGCGTTCTACGCCTCGCGGATAGAAGCAGTAGAACAGGAACCAGAAGATAGCATTGACGGCATAGGGGATGGTGACGAGGCCGAGCATCACCGGGCGCAAACCGTATTATTGGGCCAGCCCGCCCAGAGCCAGGGAAAGCAGCGCGGCCAGGGCACTCTGGATAACGGAGAACAGGAGGGCGAAGGCGGTGCCCCGGTATTGCGGCAAATTGGGGGCCTGCAACCGGGCGGAAGCCGCCCATAGCGCGCAGGAGAAGGGCGGGCCCTAGCCTCGGTGCGTTTCCCCCCGCGCCTGCGCGCTACGCCTGATTGCCCAGTGTCCTGGCGCAACCGGCAACCCGCCGAAGCCCCCTGCTCAGGGCACCGCCCAGGTCAGCGCGTAAAAGCGCAAGTACTCGGCGGTGTGAGCGCGCCAGTAGGGACGATTGTGCGCCCCCGGATAGACATGTACACTCGGACTTAGCCCCTGCGCCGTGAGCGCGTTCCCGAAGGCGGTCACCCCTGCCGCCAGCGAATCATCGCGTCCCACATCCAGGTAGATGCGCGGCGCGGTCCCTGGGGCCAGTTGGGCGAACCGCCGACCCAGCGCCGCATCGGTGACCGGGCTGTGCCCCCCGACCGCGCTGAACAGGTCGGGATGCGCCCCCGCAATGCCCAGCGCCCACCAGCCGCCGAGCGATAGCCCGCCGATCGCCCGCTGGCTGCCGGTGCGCGCGACGCGCGACGTCTGCTCGATATGCGGCAACAAATCGCGCAGCAGAAAGGCCGCGTAATCCTCGCCCGGCCTGTAATTTCCGTCGGGCATGACCACCATAAGCGGCGCGATCGCCCGCTGGGCGATCAGGAGATCGGCGTCGGGCGCGACGTTGAGGTCGGGCCATTGGGTGTTATCCGTATTGGCCCCGTGCAGCAGATACAGCGTCGGATAGCTGCGGGTCGTATCCTGATCATAACACGGTGGCAGGTAGATCGAGTAGACGACCCGCCGGGCCAGCACAGTGCTGTCCAAGTAGGCGACGCTGAGCCGCCCCTGCGTTTCTCGACAGGCGGCGGCGGGTTGCGATGGCGTCGGGGTGGTTGCCGGGGCCGTCGCCGTTGGCGCGGGTTCCTCGGTGGGCGCGACTGGCGGCACGAGAGTCGGTGCCGCTGGCGGGGGGGTTGCTTCCGGCGTTGGCGCGGGTATCTCTGTGGGCACGGCAGTCGCCTCGGCAGTCGGCACCTCCAGGATGGCCGTTGCGGTCGGTAATGCCGTCGCCGCTGGGGTCGGCGCGGGCGGCAGGATGGGCGTCACACTGTCTGTTGTTACAGGTAAGGGTGCTGTACAGGCGGCGAGGGTCAGCCATCCCAGCCCGGCCAGGCCCGCTAACGTACGTGCGCGCATTGCATATCCCCCCTCTTTTGAACCTCCTTGCGTTTGCCC
>JBBSEL010000095.1:0-8429 GCA_038239755.1 Chloroflexia bacterium
GCAGCCAGTGGCCGGGCAGCATCGGCCCCTACAGCCGCGCTATTTCGCTGGCCCCCAACGAAGACTTCTACTATCTCTTCCTGGGTCGCGCCTACATGGAGTGGGCCAAGAACCACGACACGTTCAACTCGGCGCTGGGCAGCCAGAACGCCCCCGTCGCCACGCTGCTGCAACTGAGCGAGCAGGCCCTCTTGCACGCCCAGTCGCTCAACCCGATGAACACCGACCACTACGCCAACCTGGGCCGGCTCTACTCCTGGTGGGGCAGCCAGGGCGGCGACAGCAGCAAGCTCGGCAAGGCCATCCAGGCCTATGAAACGGCCCACCGCTTCAGCCCCGGCAACGCGCAGATCTGGAACGAACTAGGGCTGGCCTACTACAAGGCCGGACGCTACCAGGACGCGATCAATGCGCTCCACGGCTCGGTGGCGATGGATGATCGCTACGCCCTCAGCTACTTCGTCCTGGGCGAGATCCAGCGCAGCGAAGCCCTGGCGCGGGCCACACAAGATCCTGCCGGAGCGGCCAAACTCGCCGCCGAAGGGGCCGACGCCTACGCCAAAGCGGTCTTGCTCGACCCCAGCCAGATCTACGACAGCGATTTCCAGAGTCGCGTGGACTGGCTGAGCAACACCCACACCATCACGCCGGTTATCGCCGCCTACCAGCAGGTGATCAGCACCACGCCCAGCAGCTCGATTTCCTACGCGGCGCTCGGCTACATGTACTCCAGCATCAACCAACTGCCGCAGGCGATCAGCGAGTATGAGCAGGGCGTGGGGGTGCAGTGCAGCGACTTCTATGCCCTGCAAAACCTGGCGACGGTCTACAACCAGGCCGGGCGCAAGGCGGATGCCCTGGCGGCCTACAAGAAGGCGCTGGCCTCGGCCACCTGTAACGCGGGCGACCCCTATGCCAGCACCTGCCCGGCGCTGAAGAGCGGCTGCACCCCGCTCCTCACCAGCCGCCCCGACATGCAGAGCGCGATCGACGGCGTGCAAAGCGCCATCACCACCTTGCAAAAGGAACTCAATCCTTAACGAGCGATGAGCGATGAGCAATGAGCGATGAGGCAATAGCCTGATCCCACCTCATTGCTCATCGCTCATCGCTCATTGCTGACTTATGGACCAATACATCCTCGTCTTTATCGCCGCCCTGGCGATTGCCGCCTTTGCTATGCCGTTGGCCCGGCGGGCTGCCGTGCGCTTCGGCGTGGTCGCGGTGCCCAGCGCCCGGCGGATCAACGTCAGCCCAGTGCCCTTGCTGGGTGGGCTGGCGATCTGGTTCGGCTTCGTCGTCACCCTGGTCATCTTCGAGCGTGGCCCGATTGTCGAATCGGCCAGCATCCTCCTCGGTGCGACCCTGGTCATGCTGGTCGGCCTGTGGGACGACCGCTGGGGGATGAAGCCGCTGGTCAAACTGGCCGCTCAGACGTTGGCCGCCGGGTTGCTGGTCACCTTCGGCGGCGTGCAGATCAGCGTCCTGCGGATCGATGCGCTGAACATCCTCGCCACCATCGTCTGGATCGTCGCCATCACCAACGCCTTTAATCTGATGGACAACATGGACGGCCTGGCGGGCGGGGTGGCGGCCTGGGCGGCAGCGTTCTTCTTCATCCTGGCGACGCTCACCGGCCAGTACTTGGTCGCCCCCCTCGCCGCCGCGCTCACCGGGGCGTGCATCGGCTTCCTCTACTACAACCTGCGCCCGCAGACCCATTTCATGGGCGACACTGGCAGCCTTTTCGTCGGCTTCATTCTGGCCGTGGTGGCGATCAAGCTGCGCTTCCCCCCGCCCTACAACACCGATTCGATCACCTGGATGATCCCGCTTCTCGTGCTGGGCGTGCCGCTGTTCGATACGACGATGGTCACCTTCTCGCGCCTGCGCCGCCACATCCCGATCACGCGCGGCGGGCGCGACCACACCTCGCACCGGCTGGTCGCCCTGGGCTGCACCCGCCGCGAGGCCGTACTCATCCTCTATCTCGCCGCCGCCATCCTGGGCATCGCTGCGCTGATCGTCATGCAGGCCCATCCGCTGGAGGCCTATCTGGTCGGGGGCGGGATCGCCGCCACCGCCGCCTTCTTGCTCTGGCGCTTCGAGCAGGTGCCGCTGGTGGATACCAACCCCCATGACCCGACCTGATCCGGCGCGCTATCGCGCCGTCTTCTTCGATGCCGGGTTCACCCTAATCTATCCCGACCCGTCAGTGCCCGTGGGCTGCGCCCGCGTCGCCGCCGAGGCAAGCTTCACCGTCACGCCGGAGCAGGTCGCGGCGATCCTACCCCGCGCCGAAATCCGCTTCCACCACATCCTGCGCGATCAGCCCGACACCTGGGCCTCGGACGAGGCGCTGGTGGTCTTCTGGCGCGGTTTCTACGGGGCCATTTTCGAGGCGCTGGAATTTCCCCCTGGCCCGGCGCTGGACCGCTGCGTGGATGCACTCTATCACCTCTACAACGAGCCGGGGGCCTGGGCACTCTACCCCGATGCCCTGCCCGCCGTCCAGGCGCTCCATGCCGAGGGCTACACGCTGGGCATCATCTCCGACTGGGGCACGCGCCTGGCCCATCGCATCCTCTTGCCGTTGGGCCTGGGCCGCTACTTCGACTTTATGGTCGTCTCGGCCACCGTGCGCCTCGCCAAGCCCGGCGCGGCTCTTTATACCGAAGCCTTGAACCGCGCCGGGGTCGCCCCCCACGAGGCGTTCCACATCGGGGACAACTATGTCCTCGACGTGCTCGGTGCTCGCGCCGCCGGGATCACCCCTGTCCTGCTCGACCGCGCCGACCACGCCCGCTCGGTGGACTGCCTGCGCGTCACCACCCTCGCCGCCCTCCCCCCCTTGCTGGCCGAATTGGAAGGCCGTATGGAGACGAGGGGCCAGGAGCCGGGGGTCAGGAGCCAGGAGCCGGGGGTCAGGGACCGGAAACCAGAAACCAAGGATCAAGAACCGGCTATCAGCAGCTAAAAACCACGGAGGTTAAGGCCGAGTCCCCCTCGCCTCGCGTCAGCGGGGAGAGGGGACAGGGGTGAGGGGAGCCGGGGCCACCCCCACTATTGGAGACCGCCGCCACCTAGCCCCGGAGGGGCGACAGATTGTAGCCCACGGTGCAAGCCGTGCGGAATGCCACCGAAGGATGATTAGCCCCAGAGGGGCGACAAGACCGCTAACACGCCGAGGAGACCCCATGACCGGCTACTCGTCCAACGGCAAAGGCCCCCATGGCACCACCGAGGCCGAGCCGCCGCCCACCGCCCTGCCCATCCTGGCCCAACCCCTGCCGGACCCACCGCCCCCTACGCCCCGCGCCGCGCCGCCGGGCTGGCCTGTCGGGGCGGCCTGGGCCGGGATCATCACCCTGGTCACCATCGTCGTCTTCATCCTCGGCAGCATCCTGATCCCCAGCGGGTTGACCGGGCAGGTCGCCGCGATTATCCTCAGCAGCGCCCTCGTCGCCGGGGCACAATGGGTGGTCGTGCGCGGGCGCATCCCGCCCGCCGCCGCCACCCGCTGGTTCAGCGCCACCGCCGCCGCCTACACGGTGGCCTGGCTGGTCGGCAGCTTCTGCTTCCGCACCGGCGCGGCCAACGTCCCGGTCGAATCCTTCACCCGCCCCGAAAGCACCACCTTCTTCTTCCCGCTCGTGCTGGGCATGACCGGCGCGCTGGTCGGCGGGCTGGTCGCCGCCATGCAATGGCCCGCCCTGCGCCTGATTCATCCCGCCCCGCGCTGGCGCGAACTGGCCCTCTCCGCCTGGCTGCTGGCCCACCTCGTCGCCGGGGCCGTCGCCGGGGCCGCCACCGCCCTCACCCGCACCGCCGGGGGCACCATCGCCCTCGCGGGCCTCGTCGCGGGCCTGATCCTCGGCGGGATCACCGGCCTGGCCCTGGTGGCGATCCTCCGCGCGGTGCCCCGGCGTGAAACGTGAAACGTGAAACGTACTGCGTATTGCGTATTGCGTGATGTATAATAATCAAGAATAGCCACGAATTACCAATCACTAACCACTAACCACTAACCACTAACCACTAACCACTAACCACTAACCACTAACCACGAGCCACGAGCCACGAAGGAGGATCAATGACGCAGCCTATCGTGCAGATCGACGCCTTCACCGACCGGGCGTTTACCGGGAACCCGGCTGCCGTGTGCATCTTGCCCGCGCCCGCCGACGCCGCATGGATGCAGAATGTCGCCCGCGAGATGAACCTGTCCGAGACTGCCTTTCTCGACCGGCGCGAGAACGGCGACTATAACCTGCGCTGGTTCACCCCCGCTGCCGAAATCGACCTGTGCGGCCACGCCACCCTCGCCAGCGCCCACGCCCTGTGGGAAGGCGGCCACCTGACCGCCACCGAACAGGCCCGCTTCCACACCCGCAGCGGCCTGCTTACCGCCGACAAGCGGGGCGAGTGGATCGAGCTGAACTTCCCCGCCCGCCCGGTGGAGCGGGTGCCCCTCCCGCCCGGCCTGGACCGGGTGCTGGGCGTGCCAATCCATTGGGTGGGCAAATACGCCGACCCGGCAGACCAGGATTACCTGGTCGAAATCGAGTCGGAAGAGGCGATCCGCGCCCTGGCCCCCGACTTTACCGCGTTGGCCGCCCTCCCGGTGCGCGGCCTGATCGTCACCGCCCGCGCCAGCACCGCCCCCTACGACTTCGTTTCACGCTTCTTCATCCCCAGCATGGGCATCAACGAAGACCCGGTCACCGGCTCGGCGCACTGCCGCCTCACTCCCTACTGGGCCGCCCGGCTGGGCAAGACCGACCTGCTGGCCTACCAGGCCTCGGCGCGGGGCGGTGTCCTCCGCGTGCGGATGGAGGGCGACCGGGTGATCATCGGCGGGCAGGCCATCACGGTGCTACGTGGGGAACTCGTCCAAGGCCAGTAGTCCCTTGCCCTACCCAAAGATCTGGTTTATAATTTATGACGATGGGTAAGTAGTAGCGAGGGAAGGGCATTATGAGCAGTCGTGGACCAAATCAGGACCAGCAAGTAAATGCGCCGATGGGCGCTACCGGCATGGTGATCGGCAACACCATGCATTCTGTGCTTCAGGCTGTGCAGGAAACTAGCGGCCCGCAGTACGCCAGCATCTTGCGCGCGGCGGGGCTAACCCGGTTTATAGACGAGCTACCCGAAGAGGGCTGGCAGCCGGTGGCAAGCCGCGAAGAATTAGAGCGGCTCTACAGCACCGTCTACCAGATGCTGGGCGAATCGCTCACCCGCCTGTTTATGCGCAACTATGGGCACCGCCTCGCCGCCCAATTGTTGGAGAACCCAGAGATCCAGGAGATTATCGAGCGTGTCAGTGCCCTGGAGCCAGCCCAGCGCCTGGAAGCATTCATCCGCGAATTCGCCCCGTTCAGCAACCGCGGCTGGGCCGCCCTCCAGATCAGCGAGGACCCACAAGCCTGGTACCTGGAGCAGAAGCATTGCCCCAACTGTGCGGGCATCCACGGGGCCAGCGCTCCGATCTGCCAGTCACCGGTCGTCGTCTATAGCACGTTGGCGAAAGCCGCCCTGGGCCGCCCGGTGCAGGTCAGCGAAGTGACCTGCGTGGCGGCAGGGGGATCCCGCTGTAAGTTCGCCTTGACCAAATAATGTGTAAAGGATAACAATGAGGATGGACGACGGCGCGCCGGGTAATACGCCAACCACAAACCCACCTGTACCGGGCATGATCACCGCAAACGTCATGCGGGTCTTTATCCAAGCCCTCCAGAAAACGAGCGGGCGCAATTTTGAGCCATTGTTGACGGCGGCGGGCCTGAATCGCTATGCCCACGCGCTCCCGCCGGAAGACTGGAGTCCCGCCGCCACCGCCGAAGAACTGGTGCGCCTGAATCGCACGGTCTACACCATGTTGGGCGAGCCATTGACTCGGCTGTTCCATCGTAATTGTGGCGAAGCCATTATCCCCGGCGTGCTGGCAAGCGCCTGGGGAGAGCAAGCGCGGGCCGCCCTGGCCGCGCTACCGTCGGACCAAAAGCTGGCCTGGTTGGTGGGCGCGGCGGCGCGCATGGCCGAGCGCGGCTGGGGCCACCATACCATCAGCGAGGATGCTACCGCCTGGTATCTGACCGCCCAACTCTGCCCGACCTGTGTCGGCATCCAGGGCGTCAGCGCGCCCATTTGCGCCCAGACCCCAACCTTGTTCGCCGGACTCGCCAAAGAGCTGCTGGGGCGGCGCGTCCGCGTGGTCGAGGTCGAGTGCGTCGCCCTGGGTCACCCCCACTGCAAATACGCCTTCTACAAATAGTCACCCCGCGCCGAACACACAAAAGAGGCCGCTTCGAGTTGAAGCGGCCTCTCGGCGTGGCGGGCTGGGTGGACCTACTCCCGCGCCGCGAACACCCGGTAATCGAGGTCGGGGAACAGGTTGTCGCGGTCGGCGTAGGCGGCGGCACGGGCCACCGCAGCGGGGTCCAGCCCCTCGTCCAGGGCCACCCGCTCTGCTGCCAGAGCCAGGTCCTGAAACCGCGCCAGGTGGTCGGTGAAGCGCTCCTCGGCGTAGGAACTGGCTTGCCCCGTCGTCTGCAAGAACTCCCAGTCGCTCGACTGCACCAGCAGCAATTCGCGCCCGGCCTGGGCCAGTACCGCCGCCAGATCGCTCTCGGCGGCGGGGTGCCGGGCCACCAGCCCTTCCATGCGCCGCTCAGCGGTGTGGATCATCTTCCACATCCAGCGGGTGTCCTCGTTCATCCACGTCGTATGGGTGCCCGCCTCGCCCCACGAGCTTTCCGGCAGGTCCAGCACCGCCTCCGGGGGATGCGCCGCCACCCAATCGCCCGCCGTGGTCAGTTCGACCACCTCGCTGTGGGCCAACAGGTTCAGCACCTCGCCCAGCCAGTCCACGCCCTCGAACCACCAGTGCCCGAACAACTCGGTGTCGAACGCCGCCACGATCAGGCCGGGCCGCCCCGCCCCGTCGTAGAAAGCGCGCGCCTCGGCCTCGACCAGCCCAACGAAGTGCCGGGCATGGGCCTGAACCCGCTCCTGCGCCACCCAGGGGTCATAGATCGCCTTCGCCCCCAGGTCGGCCTGCTGATCGGTGACGCGCCAGTACTGGACCCCGTGGGGGGGGTCTTTGCGATGGAACTCCCGATACGCCGGATCGCCGGGATAGCCCACCATCCCCGACCAGACCTGCTCGCCCGTCCGCGCATTACGCCCCAGCACCGCCACGTCTGGCGTCCGCACCCAGTAGGGCAGGAACGTCGTCCGCTCGGTCGGCGGGATGTAGCCCTGGATCGGCGGCACCAGCCGGGGGGGGATGGGCGCATAGCCCACCGCGCCACCCAGCGCCTTGCCCACCGGGTCGCCGCCCACGATGGCGTGCGTCTCGCTGAAAAAGAGCTTGATCCCCTCTTCGGCCAGGAACGTCTCGATCCCAGGCTTGAGATACGCCCCCCGCGCCGCAGTGCGGGTCACGTAGGGCGGGCGATAGGCGCATTCAGGCAGCCAGGCCGCCGTGGGAGGCCGCCCAAAATGCCGCTCGTAGGTCGTCCGCCCCACCGCCAGTTGCGCGTGGACGGTCGAGTCGCGGCTGAACAGCGGCAGGTAGCCGTGCGTCGCCGCCGAGGTCAAGATCTGCAAAACCCCCCCATCCTGCAAGCGGCGGCAGGCCCCCAGCAAATCACCCCCCAGCCGGTCGTGGAGCAACACCCCGGCCTGGGTGTAATAGTCGCTGTAGAAGTCGGCCAGCAGCATGAAGTCGCGCTGCCCCGTCCGCTCGAACCGCGCGCGGTCCTCACGCAGCGCCGCCTGCTCTTGCGCCAGATAGGCATCAAAATGCCGCAGCACCAGCGGATCGCTGAGCTGCTCGGCCAGCACCGGCGTAATCCCCAGCGTTGCCCGGATCGGCACCCCGCGCTCGGCCAGGTCGGTCAACAGGCTGAACAGCGGTACATAGGTCTCGGCGATCGCTTCGTGCAACACCTCTTCGCCGTGCGGCCATTGCCCCGCCCGGCGATAAAACGGCAAATGACTATGCAAAACAAAGGTAAAAGCGCCGATCTTCATCGGTCGGTGTCTCCTAGGGGTTGGGGTTAGGGGTTGGGGGTTGGTATAGAGGTTTGAAGTTTGAAGTGTGAGGTTTTAAGTATTTAAGCCTTCTATTCTCATTCCGCATTCCTCATTCCGTATCCCTCATCCCTCGTCACCAACCCCCAACCCCTAACCCCCAACCCCCAAAGGAGAGAGCTGTGCTAGGCGAACAAGAAGTCGAACGGATCATCCGCCAGGTGCTGGGCTATTCGCACGCCGACGAGACCGAGGTGGTCTTCTTCGGCCAGAGCAGCCAGTTGACCCGCTTCGCCAACAACCACATCCACCAGCATGTGGCCGAGACAAACACCCAGATCAGCGTGCGCGTGGTCCAGGGCAAAAAGATCGGGGTGGCCTCGACCAAC
>JBBSEL010000096.1:0-8321 GCA_038239755.1 Chloroflexia bacterium
TGTTGATTCACAGACCGGGTTTGTTCGGCAGCTGCTGTCGGCGGTAGCGCTATCCCCAGCTCGGTGGCAACGCTGCGCAAGTCCACAGAATCGGGATTCTCTCCCAACGCACCTTGCAGCAGCTCCCCCAGCTTGTTGCGGCTTTCCGCCCAGCGGAGGAGATCGAATGTAGCCTCGGTTAGGGTGCCGCCGCCTGCGATGGCGTTGAGCTTAACGCTGAGCGCTGCGTCAACCATACGATCGAGGGACGCTACGGTCGGAAACGCCGCCATGAGGGCTTCGAGCACGCGCTTTCGCTGAGGACCGGTCAGGGCCATTACTTTCGTTGCCTCCTCGATTCACCAGCTGGTTTAGTGGGTATCATCCGCCCTTAAGTCCCTCTGTGCCGAGCCAATTGTGCAGCCGATCAGCACGCTAAAGCGAATGATACAGGCAATCAAGAGTCGCTAATATTTCTCCACCAGGATAACGCTTTGTGACTGCGCTGTCAACTATCCTGGCAAAGAAGCAAGTTCGGATTTGGCTGACATGACCGGAATCTTGTCATTACACTTGTATTGATAATTTCTTTTTACTATGCTATTATGGGCAACAACTTCCTTGTACGCGTCGCGGCCTTCGGAGATTTAACTACGGGCGGAGCCACCCTTGTGCTATGGCTCTCCTACGGCGCGGCTGCCGTCGTTTGGTCTCCGATTGTTGCTTTGGTCTATCCGGACAAAAATGTTTTGAAGGGTTATTGTGCGGGGTCGTGCTGCGTGACCCCAGCGGCTGAGGTGGCAGTCGGGGCGCTGAAAGGCCCAACCGCCCGGTAGCAGAGTTCGTAGGAAGGAAGTACAGCGAGCTATGGATACGCCATTAGAACCATCCCCGCTCCAAGTCTTTGGGCAATGGTTCCAGCAGCTTCGCCTGAGCCGGCATCTTAGCCGGGCCGCGCTCAGCCAACCCGCGTTTAGTCCTGGATATATTGAAGCGATTGAACACGGCGCGGTTCGCCTCTCCTTACAAGCCTGGAGTGTGTTCGCCCAACGCCTGGGGGTTTCGAAGAACCTCTATTCGGTAGAGACGCTGCCCTATCCCGACACCCCCGATGTGGCGGCGCTTAGCGAGGGGCTGACCTACCAACTCGACTACCTCAAAACTTTGATACAAACCCAACGAGGGTTAGACGCCCGACAATTAATGGCGGCGATCGCGCAAGAGGCGCGCTTATATTGGACCATGCTGAGTGTGTTTATCCGCTATCGGGTGCATCGCCTCCAGGCTCTCACTTATCTAGCATCGGATACCCCGGCCCCTGCGTTTCAGGAGCTTGAGCAGGCGCTGCTGCTGGCCCAGCAATTAGACAATCCGCAGGAGGAGATGCGGACCCACAATGCCTTAGGGGCCGCGTATTACCAGCAAGACTTGCCCGACCAGGCGCTGACTCATCATCTTATTTGTTTACGGGCGATCCACAACAAGGAAATCAAAGATCCGGCTTTGCGCTTGAGCATTTATGGTAATCTCGCCAATGATTATCTGGCGCTCAATGACCTGTCCCAGGCGATTGGGATGTATCAGGAAGCGCGATCCCTGCTGAAAGACCTCAATGCTCCGGCGCAGGAAGCGGCAGTGTGCTGGGGCCTTAGCCTGGCGCATAAAGCGGCGAATGATCCGGATCGCGCCCTCCTCTATGCCTCGCAAGCCCTCGCTATTTATGAACAAGCGAAGCAAGAGGATGTGGCTGCCCAGATGCGGGTTAATCTGGCCGAACTTCTACAGGGGCGGAAGATGTATGAGGAAGCCGCAGCCCTGCTAGAGCAAGCACGACTCTATCAGCTAGAGGCCAAGAACGATCTGCTGCTGGGCAGCGTCTACGAGCAATACGCCTTGTTGGAATTGGAACGTGCGCAGCTCGTGCTGGCGGCGCAATATGCTGAGGACGGGTGCCAGCGCGTAGCCCGGTTGGTCACCAGCCCCGCTAACGCGAATCACGCAGACGGCCACGCGCACGCCGTGCGGACCTATGCGCGCTTGCTGGGAGTGGCGGGATCGGTCGCCGAACGACAGGACGATCAGACCCGCGCCGATACGCAGTTTCAACACGCGTTAAACCTGCTGGAGCAAACGGAGTATACAGAGACATTGGATGCGGTGGCAAGCAGTTATGCAGATGTGCTGGTCGCACGCGGCGACCATCAACGCGCCAATTTCTACTATAGACTAGCGGCGCAATCCCGGCAGCGGCGGACCCGCCATTAACAACGGCAGCTCTGCGGAAACGCGGGAGTCGCGTAACTACCTGGGCGTTCCCCATAGAAAAAGGGGACTGTAGGTAATCCTACAGTCCTCAGGTAGTGCTGTTGGAACAGAAGCGGCTTTTAAATCTCGGTACGCCTGGCTAGTTACTGCCCAGGAGGCGTCGGGGTCGGGGTCGGGGTCGGGGTGTCGAGACAATCCAGGAACGGAGGGGGTGGGATGTTGTCGCACCCGTCCGCGTGGGCAGCGGGTACGGCACCGGTGCCATTGAACGACGATAGACCGACCCCAAACAAGGTACTCAGGAGCAGAAACGCCATCAGGACGGCACCGCCCACTACTTGCTTCAGGCGTGTGGAATGCATGACTCGCTTCCTTTCGGGTTGGCTCATGGTGTGAGCGGGGCACCTCGTGACCAGCAGACTGCCGGGCCGATCCACGTATTCCGGACGACGCGATCGGGGGCGGTTTCCGCCTGGCACGAGCAAACGACGGGAAGCAGGAAAACTGACCCAGCACAACGACAGCACCGGCAATTGGCGCTAGTAGGAACAGCACCCTGCTGCTGCTATTGTCCTGTTGCGTACGGTATGATCGCGCAACATTACGCAACAATTAGCAGAAGACGCCGGTTAAGCGGGGCGCGGAATTAAAAACTGAGGAAGCCACAGCGCAGGCGTATACCCGCAGCCCTGGTGCTAAGCTAGGTCGCGCACCAGAGCTGGCATATGTCGAGGCCGCGTGTGGGCAAAAGGATGCCGATGAGTAGCCGTGTACTCCCGGAGATCACGTCAGATGATCGGCCAGCCGACTTTGCGATCCGGCTGCGCGTGGCGGTGTTTTCCAGTCAGCGGGCTGCCGCCCAGCATTTTGGCTTGACCCCGGCCACCGTCAGTCGCTACGAGAACGAGGGTCTGACCCCGCCGCTGGGGTATTTGGCGGGCTTAATTCTCGTTCTAACCGAGCAACCGGCGCGAGGGGGCACGGCCCCCACCGTATTAGCGAACCAGCAGCAAGTCTTGCTGGAGCAACTGCGTAAGCTGGTCCGATGGTTCCCCGCTGTATATAAATACAATGACCCGCCCCGTACCTGGGAGCAACTAGGCCGGATTGCGGGCGAATTTGCCAGTATGCATCAAGCAACCGATCGCGCCCAGCCCGCCCCCGCCCCGCCCTCAACCCGGCGGGTAGGCACGGTACCGGAAGAACTAGACGAAGCTGGTGAGGCGCGGGACACATCGCCAGGTTCGGCCTTCGCTGCGCCGCCCTTCCAGGTTCCGTATTTACGGAACCCTTTGTTTATTGATCGTGACGAGGTGCTGGCCCGCATCCAATTGTTGCTTCAGGAGAAGACGGTGCTGGCCTTGACCGGCACCGGGGGCCTGGGTAAGACGCAACTGGCGATCGAGTACGCTTATCGCATGCGCATCCACTATCCAGGCGGGATCTTCTGGTTAAATATGGAGCAGCCAGAGGGCGTTGCCACACAGATCGCCACCTATGCCGGACCCAACGGTCTGGCAATCCCCAATTGGCAACCTCAGCACTTCGAGTACAATCTCGCCGCTGTGCAGGCCGCCTGGGAGCTGGCGATCCCCCGCCTGCTCGTCTTTGATAGCCTCGAACTCCCCGCCGTCCTAACCCGCTGGCGACCCCGCATTGGCGCGGCCCAGATCCTTATTACGACGCGCCGCAGCATCTGGTCTGCCGGGGCAGGGATTCATGTGGAACCCCTGGCTCCATTACCTAGAGCCGCCAGCCAGCTTCTGCTGATGACCCCCCGTGCCCACCAGCAAGGAGTAGCGGCGGGCGATCTGTGCGCCGATGCTGAGGTCACCGCCAGCAGTGCGCGGATTTGCGCCGCCCTGGGCGATCTGCCGCTCGCCGTGGCGATGGCCGGGTTCTACCTGGAGATCTACAATACCCTGCCGCTCGATCGTTATTTAGTGCGGCTGACGCAGGAGTCTGTTGCGCATCCGTCGCTGAACGGCGTGTTAGAGGAGTATCTTCCATCGGGCTATCGTTCAGGGGTGGTCGCGACCTTCGCCCTCAGTTATAACCAGCTTGATCCGGCCCGCGCCGGTGATGCGGTAGCCCTACAATTGCTCCATCGCGCTGCCCAGTGTGCGCCGACCGTCATCCCGAATCCGCTACTCGTCCGGCTGGTGGGTAGCCAACCGGATGATCCGGATGTCGCAGAACAGGTAACACCCCCCCTACGCAGCCTGGCCGCATTGGGCTTGCTAGAGTTGCTGCCGGATAATGCTGCACGAATGCACCCCTTGCTGGCCGCCTTTGTTCGCTGGCGCACGCCGACCGCACTTACGGATAAGACGGGCCTCGCCGTGGCGTTGCTCGCCGAGTTATCCGCGATCAATAAAGCGGGCAGCCAACAAGCGGGCCAGGCTTATTTGGAGCACGTGCGATTCCTCTTGGATCAGCACGATCTGGCGGTCGATACGACCCTGGCCGATCTGCTCTTTCAGTCGGGTGATTTACTTTATGGATTGGGGGATCTCCAGGCCGCGTTGCCGTTGTACGAACAAGCAATCACCCTGTACAAGCAGTTCGGCAGCGACCAGATCCCCGCCCTGGTGAGCAGCCGCATCCGCTTGGCGCGGCTACTACGGCATCAAGGCGAGTTCGTCCGGGCGCGGGGCCTATTTGAAGAAGCGATCAGCACCAGTCGCGAGATCCTGGGGCCGACCCATCCGTTTACCGCCGCCGGCCTAAACGACTTGGCCGGACTACTCCGCGAAACCGGTGACTTAGCGACGGCGCAGGATCTGGCCGAGCAAGCCCTGGCGATGCGGGAAGCAACGGTCGGCCCTCTGCATCCTGAGACCGCGCAGAGTTTAACCAATTTGGGCCATATACGCTATGCCCAGCACGACCTGCACGCGGCTGAAACCCTCTTCGAGCGCGGCTTGCAGATCCGCCGGCACGCCCTGGGGCCGACCCACCCCGATACCGCAACGAGTCTGCACAACCTCGGCCTGATTCGCCATGCGCACGGCGAGTTGGACAGCGCGCAGGCGCTCTATGAACAAGCATTGGCCGTTTATGAGCAAACCTTAGGCATAGCCCATCCCGATACGGCGCGTGCGGTGACCAACCTCGCCCGGCTCTGGCAAGATCGGAACAACCCGGAACGCGCGCTAGACTTATACAGGCGGGCGGTGGACATGTACGAACAGGCGCTGGGACCGCAGCATCCAACCACCGCGCGCATGCGCGCGACATGGACCGCTCATCGGTCGTCGGCTCTTATAAGAGGAACTGAGGGAAGATGATGGATAGCAATCCCTTGACCGCGCTAGGAGATCGCCTTCGCCAGGCCCGGCTGGAGCGGGGCCTGACCCAGGAGGCGCTGGCCCAACCTGAATTCACCAAGAGCTATATCAGCGCCGTCGAACGGGGCAAGGCGCGTCCCTCACTCAAAGCCCTGGAGCTACTGGCCCGTCGCCTGGATCTCCCGCTCAGTAGCTTTCTAACTGCTGCGCCTTCCGCAGATGAAGTGGATCTGGTCGCGTTGGAGGAGAAGTTTGCCTACCAGTTGGATCAGACGAAATTGCTCATCGCCACTGAGCATGGGGATGACGCCCTCGATCTGCTCCGCCGTGCTGAGCGCGCGATAATCCCCCATTTTGCTCAGTTCAGCGCGCCGACCCGCTATCGCTTCTACCGGCTGCGGGCGCTGGCCTATTTACGGCTCTGCACACCGGGCCTGGCTCGTCCCGACCTGGAGCAGGCCATTAACCTGGCCCAACAATTCGACGATCCCCAGGAGGTTGCGCGCGCCCGTAATGTGCTGGGCGTGGTCTTCTACGAGCAGGATATGCCGGAGCAAGCATTGGAGCAGCACCAATTGGGAGTCGCGGCGATCCACCAGGGGATCGTCAAAGATCTCACGCTCCAGCTCAACCTCTGGCGCAACCTCGCCAGCGATTACTGGGCACTCAGAAACGCCCGCCAGGCCATCGCCGCCTATCAAGCAGCGCTAGCCTTGTTAGAAGGGGGCGCTACCCTGGCGCAGCAGGCCAGGGTGTATTGGGATCTCAGCCAGCTCTGCAAAGACGCGGACGAGCCGGTTCGGGCGAAGCGTTATACGCAGCAGGCGCCTACGATGTATGAGGCGGCTGCCAATCAAGTAGCGATTGTGGGGATCAATGTCAATCTGGCCGAACTCTTCCTGACCCAGCAGGAGTTTGCAGCAGCGGAACAATTGTTAACGCACGCCCAACGACAACTGACCTCCCCCTACGACGATTTGCTGTTGAGCACGGTCTATACCCGGTATGCGGAACTTTACTTACAACAAGGGCTTCTGGATCAGGCAGCAGGGGCCGCGCAGCACAGCTTAGACCTCAGTTATCACGTCTATGATCACCGGATGACCCTCGGAGATATCCGCGCACGGGCTAACACCGCGCGGGTATACACGCGCGCCCTGAGTACCGCCGGGGAAGTGGCGGAGCAGCAGGACCGGGCCGCCGACGCAGATGCCCTGTTCCAGGAGGCACTCGCGCTGGTAGGCCAAGCCGAACATGCAGAAACGAGCCTTGACCTCATCATCACCTACGCCGATCTACTCAGCCAGCGTGGCGATCATCAGCAAGCTGCCCAGTATTACCGGACGGCGACGCAATTTCGTATCCCCTATTCGACGCGCTAAGTGCGGCGCGGCCTACCCGGCGACCGACACAGCCCGGTAGTAGCTGCGGATGCCTGGCGCGCTTTGGCCGTGTGCCGCCCCAGCGCATCGACCCGGCTTGTGCAGGTGTGACCTGTTGGCCGTTCACGGTTCACGCTTTCCGCAAATCCTCGTCTCCGGCCCAATACACCTGTTGGCCGCCGCGCTCCGGCGGGCTGAACACCGTCACCGTTTGCCGCCCCGAGACCACCCCGCCCCTGTTACCACGCCTCCGCGCCTTTGTGGTATACTAACCCGGTGGTTTGATTTAACTGCGGAGTAAGGAAAGCGAGCACATGAGACGAGTTGTGATTACCGGGATGGGCGCGCAAACCCCGGTGGCGAATGGCGCACGGGCGACCTGGGATGCCCTGGTCGCCGGGCAATCGGGGATTGAACGAATCACCCTGTTCGACCCCAGTCCCTACACCCACCAACTGGCGGGCGAAGTCAAGAATTTCGATAACAGTTCGATTGATGCCAAAGAGGCGCGGCACATGGACCGCTACGCCCAGTTGGCCCTGGTAGCAACCCAGGAGGCCCTGCTCGATAGCGGCTATGTAATCACCTCGGAGAACGCCCCGCGCATCGGCGTGATCATCGGCTCGGCGGTGGGCGGGGTGACGACCCTGCTGGCCCAGCAGAAGATCCTGGAGGAGCGGGGCCAACGGCGGCTCAGCCCGTTCTTCCTCTCGAACATGCTGGCCGACAGCGCGACCGGGCAGGTGGCGATTGCCACCGGGGCGCAGGGACCGAACATGGCCGTGGTGTCGGCCTGCGCCACCGGCGGGCACGCTATCGGCGAAGCCTTCGATACCATCCGCCGCGATGATGCGGACGTGATGCTGGCCGGGGGCGCGGAAGCCCCGATTGTGCCCCTGATCCAGGCCGGGTTCATCACCATGCGCGCCCTGGGCGACGACCCGGACCCGCACCGGGCCAGCAAGCCGTTCAACCGGCGGCGCAACGGCTTTATTATGTCTGAGGGCGCGGGGATGCTGGTGGTCGAAGAGTTGGAGCACGCGCGGGCGCGGGGTGCCCACATCTACGCCGAGGTCATCGGCTATGGCTCCAGCAACGATGCCTACCACATGGCCGCCCAGGTGGAGAGCGGGGCCGGGGCGCAGCGGGCGATGGCGATGGCGCTCCGCAAGGCCCAGATCGAGCCGGATGATGTAGATTATATTAACGCCCACGGCACCGGCACCCCGATCAACGACCGGGTGGAAACGCTGGCGATCAAGCACACGCTGGGCGAGGCGGCCTACCGGGTGGCGATCAGCAGTACCAAGTCGATGACCGGCCACATGATGGGCGCGTCGGGCGCGGTCGAAGCGATCGTTTGCGCCTGGGCGATCCAGGAGAACTGCATACCGGGCACGATCAA
>JBBSEL010000097.1:0-8303 GCA_038239755.1 Chloroflexia bacterium
GCGGGCAGGCCCATGAGGGCCTTGACGAGCGCAGGCTGATCGTGCAAACTCTGCTCAGTGAACATGGTCTAACCTCCTTTTGCTGCTCAGCAAGTGAGGCTGTTATACCATGTTCATGCCGTTATTGTGCATAGACTCTATAGATCATTTTCCTCCCGGAGGGTGCCGCCCCGGCGGCATGGCGACTGTCAAGTTAACCCAAAATGGAGCCACCAATGGTGGCAAAGTGGGGAAGGAACTCGATTTGCCGCGCCGAAATTGGAGAACCACCACCGTAATCGGGCAAAATCGGGGCGAAAATGGGGAGAATTTTTCGCCCGAATCGTTAACTTGACAGTACCGTTTGAAGAGGAAGGCACTGACCAGCAAGGCCAGATTGGCGAGTTGGGACGGGACGCCCGTCGGCAGGGCGTTTTGGATAGCGGCGAACAGCGCTTCGTAGCATAATAGCATGGCGAAACCTCCGGGTAGGATAGGGGTTGGTAACCTAATCCTAGCCCAGAGGCTTCGCTTTGGCAATTTGGTGGGTATGCGTGAGAGGTGAATGGCTGGTGACAGATCTTTGAGCACAAGCTCGGTGGTGAGCCAGGCAGGCCGGGCAGATAGAAGGACCATAGAGAGGCCGGAGGGCCGTTTCCCGAGCTACCTGGGACCATAATAACCTGCTCTGGCACTTCCAGTCAGAAATTGTCACCAAACGTTTACCCGATTACACCCCACCTTAGACCTTCGTTTGCTACTGTATAGTTGGGGCGCAAGATTGAGCTTAGATAACCCACGCCCCGGGCGATATGCGATAGATAGCAAGAATCGATATCAAGAGGCTCATCGTTCGCTCATTTTCAGGGCGGTTTGCCAGATTGCTGAAGTGCCACATTTAGTGTGATTGAGTACCGGAGCCCCTGACTGTCTTGTTTGTATAACGTCGTGCCTAACGGCATCCCGCCACCCGTGCCTGGGTTATACAAGTTAGACAGTCAGGGACCGGAGCACTAGATGTAGATCCGTAATCGGATCAGACCAGCGGATGTAGCAGGCAGCCAAGCCATTCTGACCGGGCCAGTGCCGCTCCCGCAGGTCCGCCAGACCCTCAAGCGGCCAAAATCTGCGGTCGGGGCCCTCAATCTTGAATTCCGCCCTGGAAATGAGCGAACCGTGAGAAGAGGAGTAAGACATGGTTCGGAACGGCTTGACAGTCTGAACGATGGATTCGGACTCTCTCAGGCACGAATAAGTCTGAATCCATTGTTCAGACTGTCAAGCTGTCCCAGGCGTGGACCGAACCATGTCTAAGAGATGAATACGCAAACCCAAGAGAACCTGGTAACTGCTCTCCACGGTGAAGCCTTTGCTTACCTGAAATACGTGGGCTTCGCCAAACAAGCGCGTGAGAACGGCAGGCTCGAATTAGCTGGTCTTTACGAGAAGATCGCCAACGTCGAACGCCTGGAGCATTTCGCTGAGGAAGCTGCCCTGCTCGGCCTGTTTGGCACCGACACCGATAACCTGCAGGCAGCAACCAGCGGGGAGTCCTATGAAGTTACCACCATGTACCCCCAATTCGCCGAGCAGGCCTCCGCTGTGGGCGACAAGGCCGCCGCCGACCTGTTCACAGAAATAGGTAACGACGAGAACGGACATCTCGAGTCGTTCAGATCTGCCCTTATTTCGCTGAACGAAGCAGCTACCCCTGCCCGGTAACAGAACGCCTCAGGTGCGTTTGGGGTCAGGCTTGCGCTGATAGTAGGTCAGAAAGACTCGGCTTTCGATCCTAGCTAAGAAGTACTATGCAAACACGAACCTGGCAGTCCATCAAAGAGAATCCCGTTCCAATAGTCGCCCTTTTTGGATTGGCGAGCGGCCTGGTGCTACTCGCTTTCAGCCGGGAAGATGCCGCAAGTCTGGTTTGGTACAGCGCACTTATTGCGTGTGGCGCGCCATTGGTGTGGACCACCCTGAGGGGTATGCTGCGTGGGCAGTTTGCCTCCGACGTGGTAGCAATGCTCGCTATAGTCGGGGCGGTGGTCATGAACGAGCCCTTCGCGGGTGTGCTTGTAGTGCTAATGCAGTCGGGTGGGGAAGCGCTGGAGAAATATGGCTTCCGGCGCGCGTCTTCCTCGCTGAGCGAGTTACTCGCCCGCGCCCCGCGCAAAGCCTGGCGCAAACATGACAACAAATTGGAAGAGATCGGCGTCGACGAAGTGCAAGTAGGGGATATGCTCACGGTGCGCCCTGGCGAGCTGATACCGGTCGACGGGACGCTGCTCTCCCAACGAGCCGAGGTAGACGAATCAGCTCTCACAGGCGAGCCCCTGCCACTTGGCAAAGCGCCAGGTGACAAGCTGCTGAGCGGCAGCGTCAACACCGCAGGCGCCTTCGAGATGAGCGCCGATGCCGTGGCCGCTCAGAGCCAGTATGCTCGTATAGTGACGCTGGTCAGGCAAGCCCAGGAAGAGAAAGCGCCCATAATGCGCCTGGCCGACCAGTTCGCCGTTTGGTTCACACCGCTGACCTTGTTCATGTGTGGGTTGGGCTGGTTCATCACGGGTGACCCACATACCATCGTGGCGGTCCTGGTGGTGGCAACCCCTTGCCCGCTTATTCTGGCGACACCAATCGCGGTAATAAGCGGCATCAACCGCGCCGCACACCACAACATAATTGTCAAAGGTGGCACAGCGATCGAGCAGATCGGCCGAGCACAGGCGGTGGTCTTTGATAAGACCGGCACGCTGACCTTTGGCACCCCGGAACTGCAAAGGATCGTACCAGCCAACGGCATGTCACAGGATGATTTGCTCCACAAAGCCGCAAGCGTAGAGCAACTCTCCTCCCATCTCCTTGGCAAGACCATGATGCTAGCAGCCCAGGAGCGGATGGTATCTCTGGCCATCCCGGAGCATTTCGAAGAAGCAGCCGGGCGTGGAGTTGAGGGCAATCTGGGAGACCAGCACATCCTGGTCGGTTCACACCGATTCCTCACGGAAAGGCTTGCCCCAGGTGAACATGATACTCTTTCAAGATTGAATCTACTTGCATCATCGGGTGCGGTTCTATCGGCGTTTGTGTCCGTTGGCGGCAAGGCGGAGGGAGTATTGCTCTTCAGCGACCAGCTGCGGCCAGGTGTGCCTCAGCTAATGGAGCGCTTGAAGTCGTTGGGAGTGAAACGTACAGTTATGCTCACCGGCGACCGTGTTGAGAATGCCCGCCCCATGTCCAAGGCCGCTGGGGTCGATGATCTGCAAGCGGATTTGCTACCGGGTGACAAAGTAGCAGCGGTGAGACTGCTGGCAGAGAAGTACAATCCATTAGTAATGGTAGGCGACGGGATAAATGATGCGCCGGCGCTGGCTACAGCCACCGTGGGAGTAGCAATGGGAGCTCGGGGCAGTGGCATCTCCAGTGAAGCCGCAGATATTGTGCTGCTGGTGGACGACGTAACGCTTGTGGGAGAGGCCATTGCCATAGGACAGCGCACGCTTCGTATAGCCAGGCAAAGCATTTATGTAGGGCTGGGGGTGAGTTTCGGGCTCATGATCATGGCCAGTTTCGGCCTGATACCGGCCCCAATAGGCGCGCTCAGTCAGGAAGCACTGGACGTAGCCGTGATCTTGAACGCGCTACGAGCGCGCTGAGGTAGTGACCATGCAGAAAGAAGACTCCGCACATTGTCACCGATTTTTCACCGTTTTATACCCGTGTATTGTGCGGATTTGGCATACAGAGGCGTTCAACGCCCTGTAGCAGGCGTCCGGCATCGCTCGTGCCGGGCTTGACGCATGATTTACTGCTTCATCGCGCCGTTGTTCTCGCTCCGGCTTGACTTGGGCACCGTTGGCCGCCCCTCCGGCCGCCCTACAGACCGGCAAATCCTCCTGCTCCGTCAGCAGCTCCGCATTCTGCAACGTCAGCCTCCGGCGACGCCGCGCATTTCACGTTGGGAGAAACTAGCGCTGGCCGTGCTGGCGCGGAAACTTACGCAAATGGGCAGTGCTGCCAAAGGCGGCTTGGACCAAGTACTCTTGTTGTTCCGGCCTGCCACAGTACTCCAATGGCACAAAGAGCTTGTCCACCGTAAATGGACCTTTAAACAGCAGCCATTTATGCCGCGCCACCAAAGCGATCCTGCTGTAGTTGCCTTGCTGCTACGCCTGGCGCGAGAGAACCCGAACTGGGGCGATTCTCGCTTGCCTGGGGAACTGCTCAAACTCGACCACAAGCTCGGCCGCTCTACCGTGCGTGACATCCTTAAGCGCAACCATAGACCACCCGCACCCCAGCGAGACAAGGCTGGCGGTAATTGGCGTACATTTCTCGGTCATTACGCGGACCAGATTATAGCGTGTGATTTCCTCACCGTCGAAACAGCCTTACGGCGAACTTTGCCTTGGTTGTTCTGCATTGAGTTGGGCAGCCGGCGGGTTCATTTCGCCGGTTGTAGCGAGCATCCCACCGGAGAATGGGTGACGCAGCAGGCTCGGCAACTAACCTGGACCCGGCAAGACGAGCATAAGTCGATTAAATTCCTGATCCATGACCGTGATGCCCAGTTCACCGCCAGTTTCAACACCGTGTTTGCAGCGGCAGGCAGCGAAAGAATACGCACGCCGTACCGGGCACCCCCAGCCAAGGCCTGCGCCGAGAGATGGGTACGCAGCGCCAGGTCGGAGGGGCGGGAGCGGATACTAATATTGAATGAAGCGCACCTGCGCCATGGGCTGAAGCCGGACATCGAGCATTACAATCGCGCGCGGCCACACCAGGGCATCCAGCAGCGCGGTCCGATTCCGATCGACAAAATTCGTCGCGACGGAGAGGTGAAACGGCGAGACATGCTTGGTGGCATCATTCACGAGGACAGCCGAGATGCCGCATAATGCCAATAATCAGGGCGGATAACCAAACCGCACCATACAGGCCGACTCCACGCTATTCTGTGGTGCTACCCCGCCCGCGCCCATCGACATTAACCCGGCCCAACAAGTCTTGCTGCTCGCCGAGGCCGTGGCCAGCCTGGCCCGGTCGTACCTGGAGCAGCAAGGGCGGATGGAGTTGCTGGAACAAAAGCATACCACCATGGCGGAATACTTACGGCCGTTCATTCAGCGCACCAACGAACGGTTGACCGCCCTGGAGATCCGCCTGTCGAGCGGGACGACGATCAGTGAGGACCAGGCGGCCGAACTGGCCCAGCACGTCAAGAACGTCGCCGCGCGGCTGCGCGACCGCGTTTCATCGCATTATCCCTTTGAGCCAAGTGGGTACCCCTACCCGCCACTTTCGCCAGGAGCCGGCGTTAGGAATAACGAGCATGCCGGCGAGAACGCGCCGCCCCGGGTAACGGCACGGGCGGGCGACCGACCATAGAATAACGGAAGGTGGGCGGGGCCACCCGATCCCGTGGCATAATACAGGTGTCTAGAGGCAGTACGTGTGGTCAATGTCGTCGCATAACGTCAGTGTGCCCTGGGATGACGCAACCCTGGTGGCCGGACTCAAACGCCGTGATCCGCAGACTGTGGAACACGCCGTGGTGACCTACGCCCCCAAACTATACCGCTATGCCTTCTACCAGTTGCAGGATGCGTCATCCGCCGAAGATCTGGTATCCGATGTCATCATGCGTATGCTCGAAAAGATCGATGGCTACGAATATACAGGCGTGCCCTTCCAGAGCTGGCTGTTCCGGATCGCCCGGAACCTGGTCACGGATGTCTACCGGCGGCGACGCACCCCGGTGCTCTCGCTGGAGGCCTGGCAGGAGGGCCCCGACCACCAGGACGTGGGGGCGCTCGACCCGCGCCTGGAACAACTCCTGGACCGTGACCTGTTGCAGGCGGCCCTGGCGCAATTGACACCGGAACAGCGCCAGGTGCTGACGTTGCGGATCGTCGAGGGCTGGCAGCCCGCCGAGATCGCGGTGATGCTGGACCGCTCGATTGACTCGGTTAAATCATTGCAGTATCGTGCCTTACAGACCCTACGGCGGTTCGCCGCACAGACGTGGGCGACAGCAGACGACGAGGGAGGAGCACACCTGTGACCTCGGCAGAGCCTGAGTTTACCCCTGATCAATTTGACGCCGCCTTGCAGCGCCTGCTCGACGGGGTGCCGGCCGCGCAAGCCGCGCCCGACGCGCCGCCGGAGGCCCTCGATCTTCTCCGTGTCGCCGCCGCGCTGCAGCAGGCCCCGCAGCCCGCCTTGCCGCCGGCCAGTCTGGCACGGCTGGTGGCGCAAGCCCAGGTGCGGGCGGCCATCACCGCATCCACCAACCACGTCGCCGTTCCGCCGGTGCCCAGCAACGGTCGGCACGCCCCCCGGCCGGTGGTTGCGCCCGCCCCGGAGCCAGGAACGCTCCGGCGATTCCGGCTGCCGGTGGCGACGGCCTGGCGCCTGGCGGCGGTGTTTACGCTGGCGTTCGTGTTCCTGAGCGGGGGCCTGTTCCTGGCCTATTTCGAGACACCGCCACCCCCGCAGTCTTTCAGCTATAATGGGACGATTCAAAGCCTCACCGCAGATCGCTGGGTCGTGAGCGCGCGGACGATCTATCTGGACTCGCGCACCGTCATCCAGGGCACGCCACGCGTAGGGGTCGCGGCGTCTATCGAAGGCGAATACCGGGCGGACCAGCGGGCGCTGGCGCGTCGGATCACCATAGCGGCGCCACCGTCCGCCACGGTCGCCCCGCCGCCGACGGGCACGACGCGCCCGGCGCCCACTGCGCCGCCGATTATCCTCCCGCCCGGCGGCACGCCCGTCCCCACCGCCGTGGCCTCGACCCCAGCCCCACCGCTGCGGTCTCCAACCACCGGCCCCACCGCCACGGGTCAGCCGTCGCCGTCGCTCCCGGCCACAGCGACACGCGGGGCCGCGCGCCCGCCCCAGAGTAGCCCGACGAGTACACCGCGGCAGGCGTCGGCGCCCACCGCCTCACCCGCCCGCCCGGCGACGAATACGCCGCGCCCACCGCTCCCGAACACCGCCACACCGGCAGCTACCGCTACTCCGCTACCCAGCCCGGTAGCGACCGCCACACCACTGCCGACGGCCACGCCTCAGGCCACGCCCACACCGACGGCCCCGCCACTAGCGACGGCCGCACCCCAGGCCACGCTCACACCGACGGCCCCGCCGACCGCCACGCCACTAGCGACGGCCGCGCCCCAGGCCACGCTCACACCGACGGCCCCGCTGCCGCCCACCCGGCTGCCCGCCGCCACGCCGACATCGCCCACGGCCCCGCCGCGGCCCACCGTCGGGCGCAGCCCCACGCCGGACCCTACCGCGACGGCCGCCTATGAAACTCCCGGTCCTGCGCCGACCACGACAGCGGCCCACGAAACCCCCGGCCCGACCGAACCGCCGGAGGCCAGTCCGGAACCCGATCCGACCCCGCACGACGCCTGGCCTCGGCCCTGATCGCACCCCCGCACATAATCGCCTTATTTACCAGGATGGACTACCAAAGTGGGTAAGCCATCCTGATATATTTTGCGACAAAGAACTCGTCAAATCTCCTGGTCTAGGCCCAATACTGTTCAAATAAGCACGATGGCCTGTTTGAACGATCGGGTTGGTTGCGGCCACTGGTCATGCGCGGCGCGCTTCAGCCCGAAGTTCGACATCTTGCGCTTCACTACTCGTGGATTGCTGCGCAGCTGCCGTTCGGGCAATCGGACGCTGGCGATGTCGGTCAGTAAGCGGCGGTACAGCCGTGGTAGCTCTGCTGCCGCAACCATTGGGAACTCGGGAATGGCCTCTTGGACCACCTGCAGCGCCTGCACAAAACTCAAGCGATCCGGGTCGATGCCCGCGCTGGTGGCCGCTGCGTACATCAACTTGCGTACGGCGTAGTGCGCGAGCAGCAAACCATACAGTTCTTGCAGCACGCCGGCGGGCTTTTTGCTGCGCAACGGGCGCCCGTTCAAGCGCTGGTGCGTCTGCACCTCATCAATCAAGATCTCGATCTCCCCGCGTTCATGATCGGCCACCACCACCTCCAACGCGGGGGCTGCTTGCGGGTCGAGTAGGGTCGTCAACACCCGATGGCGCTGCCCATAACCCGGCAGCGCCGGGTCCGTCAGGGTATCTTCGATGAGGCGCCCGGCAATGGGCGGCGCGTGTTTGGCGGGACTGCTCGCCGGGGCGACGAGCCAGGCCAACGGCGACCCATCGGCCAACCGGCGCTGGATCCGGGGCTGCACATGGGCGGGCAGCCGCTCCAACACCTGCGCGCCCTGGTGGAGCACCGCCCAGATCAGCTCGAAGGAGTGGAACCCGCGATCCCAGAGCAGCAACATGCC
>JBBSEL010000098.1:0-8279 GCA_038239755.1 Chloroflexia bacterium
CTGCCGGGTCCTGAACAACTCCCCTGGTGGGGACCAAGCGCAGCCCTCCCCCGAAGCATACGCCTGCCCTAACTGGACCGTCCTGCGTGGCCCGGTCCAGAGGGCGGGACAGTCTAGCTCCAATACGGTTCAAATAAACCGTTTGCTGCACCACCGAGAACACAGAGATCGCCTTCGCGTCTTGGCGCATCTTCGCGTCTTTGCGTTGTCGTTCCGTCTTATTTGAACCGTATTGGGGATAGTCTTGCTCAGTCTGCGGACGATCCGGCGACCGGGTGGAGAGCAGGAAGCGTGGCCGCGAACTCCCACACAAGGGCCAGCAGCCGCCCCGGTTGCTCGAGCTACGGGACGCGCCTGGCGATCTTTACCAGTGCCAGGCAGACAGGGTTGGGGGATCGACCGCTGGGTTACGTGCGGACACCACGCAGCAGCACGGCGGCGGCGGCATAGCAGCACGCGGCCAGCAAGAGCACCGCTTCAAAGCCCAGGAGCATGGCGACCGCCGCCGCCAGCACCGAGCCGAGGACGGCAGCGATCGCGTTCAAGCCCCACAGGGCGGGCACGGCGCGGGGTGTCCAGGCCCCGGCCAGGCGCAGGCCGCTGGGGAAGGGCAGGCCGATCAGCAGGCCCAGCGGCAAGGTCATCAGGAGGATCGCTCCCAGCCGCACCAGCAGCGGCGTTTGCAGCAATGCCGGGCCAAGCAGAGGATAGAGCACCGCATAGGCAACCAGCAGCACGAGGGCCCCGGCCAGCGCCAGCGTGACCGGGCGCTTGAGATTGCCGTGCAGCCGCGAGCTAAAGAGGCTGCCAAAGCCCGCGCCGAACAACAGCCCTTCCAGCGTGATCACCAGCGCCAGGGTGGGATTGCCCACCAGCAAATAGAAGCGCTGGACCAAAGGCAACATCGCCAGCATATAGGCGGCCCCCAGCAGGACGAAGAAGAGCGCCAGCGCGACGGCGGGGCGGGCACCCGCCCGCCAGTTGAGCCGCACCACCAGGGTCAGGTAGATCAGCCCCCCCAGGCCGGTCAGGATGAGCAGCACCACAATCGCCGCAGGCAGGCCCCACTGGAGTTGATAGAAGTAAGGCTGCTCGTCGTGGGTCGGCACCAGATTATATTCGCCGTTGTGGGCGAACGTGTCGAGGGTCGCCACGCCTTTCACCAGGTCGCGCAGCGGCAGCTCGAATAGCACCGGCACATACATCTGCCGCATCCCCAGCTTATCGGCCACGCCGATCTGCGCGCTGAGTTGCGTTTCATCCAGGGCATTTTTCGTCACCAGCAGCACGCTGGTCGCACTGTCGGGATTCTGGGAGACCTGTTGGTGCAAGATGACCCGGTCTAGCGCCTGGCGCGTGTCCAACCCTTCCGCCTGAAGGGCCGCGATGGCGGTCAGCAGCACCCTGCTACCCTCGAAGCCGTTGTGGGTGACGATGCCGATGCGCCCGCCGGGCTTGAGGTGCTGCCAGTAGGCCCGCAGCGCCTCCACAGTAAAGACGTAGCTTTCGGCCAGCGCCGACCCTTCATGCCCCGCCGCCTGGCTGTAGACCAGGTTGAGGTAGATCAGGTCGTAGTGCTGCTGGGTGCTTTCAACGAACGAGCGCCCATCGGAGACGACGGTGGTCACGCCGGGCCGGTCGAGGATCTGGCCGTTGTACGCACCGTAGCGCCGGGTCAGATCCACCGAGTCCTGGTTCAATTCAACCGCCGTCACCTGCTGGCTGCCCGCCATCAAGGCCAGCAACACGTCTTTGCCCGCGCCTGCGCCCAGTATCAAGGTGCTGGTGGGCGGGGCCACGGTGAAGGGCAGATAGTCGGGGTTTTGCTGGAGGTCGGCCACCTTGCTGTAGTCGCCGTCGAAGCGGATCATATAGCTGCCCGCGCCCCCGTCGGTGAAGAGCAGCTTCGTGTCGGGGTCGCTGGTCTCGACCAGATCGAGCCGGGCGAATGGCCCCCAGACGGTGTCGGTGATGTGGGCCTGCATCTGCGGGTTTTGCAGCACGCCGACCAGGGTCTTATCGGGCGGTGCCCCCACCAGCGTGGCGGGGTTGAAGCTGGGGACGTGGAAGAATTGCCCGGCCAGGGCCAGGAGGAGGCCGATCCCGGCCACACCGGCTGCGGTCCGCTGGGCCGGACGATCTCCGTCGGCGGCGCTCAGCAGCAAGGCTGGCAGCGCGGCCAGCACCGCCAGCCACAGGATCGCGGTGAAGACGCCCGACCAGACGATCAGCCCCAGCACAGCGGTAGTGCCGACCGCCGCGCCGAGCAAGTCGGCAGCGTAGAGCCGCGCGCTGTCGGCGGCCCGCGCCGCGAACAGGGTGGAAAGGAGCAGGCCGACCAGGATAAACGGGGGCAAGGCCAGCGCCGCCTGGAGGTAGACCGCCCCAGCCCAGGGCACGAGCGAAAAGAGCAGGCTGTCGAGCACGAGGGTGAGCGCCAGCGCGATGAGGAGGCGGCTGGGCCGCAGGAACCGCCCCACCCGCGCCGGGCGCGCCAGCAGCCACGCGCCGCCCGCCCCGCCCAGCCCCAGCCCACAGATCGCCAGCGAGGTCGCCACAAAGACGTAGTGATACTCGAATAAGAGGGAGAAGAGCCGGGTCAGCAGGACTTCAAAGGCCAGCGACACACCCGCCGCAATCGAGACGGTGGTCGCCGCAAGCGGCATACTGAGTTCAGCCGGGAGGGGCAGCGCGCGCGTACTCGCCCGCGCTGCCCCGGTGGATCGTGCACGAATCACCGAAAGCAGGTCCTTCTAATTTAGCCCTTGAGGCCGGTGAGGGTGATCCCCTCGATAAACGCCTTCTGTGCGGCGAAGAACAGGAGGACCAGCGGTAACATCAGCACCAGCGAGGCCGCCATCAGCATGTTCCAGTCGGAGGTATGCTGGCCCTTGAAGAAGTTCAAGCCGAGCGCCAGTGTATAGGTCGTCGGTTTGTTGAGATAGATCAACGGCCCCATGAAGTCGTTCCAGACACCCATGAAGGTGAAGATCGTCACGGTCGCCAGGGCCGGTTTCGCCAGCGGCAGCATGATCCGGGTCAGGATCTGCCAGGTGTTGGCCCCGTCAATGCGCGCCGCTTCCTCGAAGTCGCGCGGGATGGTCATGAAGAACTGCCGCAGCAGGAAGATATAGAAGGCGTTGCCGAACCAGGTGGGGACGACCAGCGGCAGGAAGGTGTTCACCCAGCCCAGCGACCTGAAGATCAGGTAGACCGGGATCATCGTCACCACGCTGGGCAGCATCATCGTCGCCAGCAGCACGATGAACCAGACACTGCGGCCCGGCGCGTCGAGCCGGGCAAAGCCGTAGCCCACAATCGTGCAGGACAACACCGTGCCGAGAATCGTCCCGACCTCGATGATCATCGTGTTCATAAAGAAGGTGCCGAACGGCAGCGCGGTCATCGCTTTGACGAAGTTGTCCCACTGGATCGGGTTGGGGATCCACTGCGGCGGGAAGAGGAAGATCTGGTAGTTGGGCTTGAGGGCGCTCGACACCATCCAGAAGACCGGAATCAAGATCAGGATCGAGCCGAAGATCAACAGCGCGTAGGTGAGGGCCTGCCGGACCCGCAGCGAGGTCCGTTGGGATTGCAAAAGGGAGACGTTAGTAGCGGTCACGTCACGCTCTTGCCTGACAGTTGTCGTCGCCATGATTACCTCCTAGTCCTATGCCTGGGACGGGGTGAACATTCGCCGGGCTGGGGTTACTTGTTCTCGGACTCGTAATAGACCCACAGGGTCGAAGAGCGGATCACGAGCAAGGTGAACACGAGAATAATAATGAACAGCACCCAGGCCAGCGCGGATGCGTAGCCCATGCGGAACTTGATGAACGCGGTATCGAACAGGTAATACATGTAGAACAGCGTCGAACGCTGCGGCCCGCCATTGGTCATGGAATAGGCCTGGGTGAACACCTGGAAAGAGCCGATGATGCTCATGATCAGGTTGAAGAAGATGGTCGGCGTGATCTGCGGGATCGTGATGTTGAACAACTGCTGGACCCGATTGGCCCCGTCCAACTCTGCCGCCTCGTACAGCGACCGCGAGATGCCTTTGAGGGCCGCCAGGTAAATGATCATCCCGCCGCCCAGGCTCCACAGGCTCATCAGGATCAGCGCCGATAAGGCCCAATGCGGGTCGGCCAACCAGCGCGGCCCCTTGATGCCGAAAAAGGACAGGATGACGTTGAGGATGCCGAACTCTGGGTTGAAGACCCAGATCCAGAGCACCGAGACGGCGATCCCCGGCAGCACCGAGGGCAGATAGAAGATCGTGCGGAAGAAGGCGATGCCTCTCACCGCCGAATTGAGGAGCAAGGCCAGTGCCAACGCCCCGATCAGGCTCAACGGCACCGAGAAGATCGTATAGAGCGCCGTGACCTTGAGCGACTGCCAGAAGTCGTCGTTGTCGGTGAAGATATCTACATAGTTGCCAAACCCTAGCCACTTCGCCGGGGTGAACAGGTCCCAACTGGTCAGGCTGAGATAGAGCGAATAGATCATCGGCCCGGCGGTCCAGATGAGGAAGCCGAGCAGCCAGGGGGAGATGCAAAGGTAGAAGAGCAGCGTCTCGGGCTTCTTCCAGCGCTTGAGCCAATCACCACCGGCTTTACGAGAAGCAGAAATAGAGGCCATCGGGGTGTCTCCTCAATTGCACGATCCTCCTGCGCGCAGGGTGCGCGCAGGAGGATCGACGCTGCGGATCGCGGGGCGATCCTTAGGGCTTGCTGAGCTTAACGTACTCGGCATCAGCCTTCGTTGCGGCATCGGTGAGGACTGCCTTGACATCGCCGCCGCTCGCCAGCAAGGTATCTAACGCCTGGCCGAAGAACTTGTTGGCGGTGTCGTTCCAGTAGCGGCTACGCATATCGGGCAGCGGCTTCAGGTATTGGTCTTCGTTCAGGAAAGCTGCCTTGTTCGGGTCCGCCGAGATCTTCAGGTTATCGGCGACGGAGGGCATCGAGGGCAAGCCGTTCTGCCCGAAGGCTGTCTGGCCCGCCTGGGTGCCGATGTAGCGCAGGAACAGCCACGCCTGGTCAGGGTTCTTGCTCCCCTTGTACAGGCCCAACCCGGCCCAGCAGATGGCGTTCGCCCGCACCTTGCCTTGCGGCAGGCCGACCACACCAAAGTGCAGCTTCGGATCGGTGGCATAGCCCGACTCCGGCCAGATGCCGGTGAGGGACATCGCCACCCTGCCGGTCTGGAACAGGTCCACGCCGTTAAAGGTGGTGCTCACGTCCGCCGCGCTGGGCGATACTTTGTACTTGTTGTAGAGGTCGATGTAGTACTGGATCGCGGCCACGGTGGCGTCACTATTCAGGAAGCCGGTGGCTTTGGTGCCATCGGGGCTGGTGATGTCGCCGCCGTTCTGGAAGACGAAGGTCTCCACGGCGCGGGTCCAGTTACCCGGCAGGGACACGCCATACTGCGCGTTGGGGCCGGTGCCGGAGGTCAGCTTGACCGCGGCATCCTGGAAGTCCTGCCAGGTCCAGCCGTCCTTCGGATAGGCCACGCCCGCCTTGTCGAAGAGGTCTTTGTTGTAGTAGATCGCCAGCGGGCTGGAGTCCTTGGTGAAGAAGTAGGACTTGCCATCCACCTGGCCGGTCTGGAAGAGTGCCGGATAGAACACGCTGGTGTCCACGCCCGGCAGGTTGTCTTTGCCCTTCATGTAGTCGGTCAGGTCTGCCGCGCCGCCGCGCTCAACGAACATCCGCACGTCGCCGTCGCCCACCTGGAAAACGTCCGGTGCGTCATTTGCAGCGATCTGAGTGAGCAGCTTGGTGCCATAGTTGTCGGGGACCGGCTCAAAGCTGATCGTGATCTGGGGGTAGAGCTTGTTGAAGTTCGCAATCAAACCATTCCAGGTGTTGAGCGCGCCGCCGCTCTCCCAGGACCCCACCCGGATCGAGGCAGCGGGCACACTGACAGTGGCTTCCGCAGCAACGGTGGGGATGGGTGCAGCGGTGGCGGTCGGGGCCGCCGCCCCGGCAGTGTCGGTCGGGGCGGCCATCGCGGCAGCGGTGTCGGTCGCCGCCGCCATAGCCCCGGCGGTGTCGGTCGGGGCGGCCATCGCGGCAGCGGTGTCGGTCGGAGCCGCCATCGCAGCAGTCGTCGCTGTCGGTGCGGCGACGGGCACCACGGTAGCGGTCGCATCGGCACCGCAGGCTGCTGTGAGCACCGAGATGCCGAGCAGCAAGGTGAAGATCACCATTCTCATTCGTTTCATAGGCCCTAGTTTCCTCCTTTGACGTATTACATAGATGTGGACACACACGCGACAGACGTGTCAGCGTGCACCGCTGGTAAGCGGGCGCGGCTGCCCCGGCGACATCGCCCCCACGCGATGCCAGTACGGGCGGAGAGGACGGCGAGCGGTGGCAGGCACCCTTGTTGACAGGTCTGCGGCGCACGCGAATCTGCCGGATAGACGCTGGCCGGTGTCGCCGGGGGTTCCGGCGACCAGCATCCCGCCGTTGTTGCGCGGATTTTTATCGGCAGAGGAAGTGGACATGAGGAAGCAAGCTCCTTCGCTTGAACACCAGTGACTCCATAGCCACCACCGCTGGCAGCAGTGCCAGCAATCACGAAACCTATATAAGCAAGATCCGTGCAGGGAATTGTGGGAGTTATCTGCAACTGAAACGTTTTCGGCCCGTTTTCATCATAGCAGAAAACGTTTTAGCTGTCAACAAGCCCCCCTGGCGCGCCGCGTGGCGCTAGGCGAATGTAACCGGCAGCGGGCCGGACTCGATCACCTGAAAATTCAGCGGGCGCGGCCCGGCCTCTTGCACTGCGGTCGTCAGGCGAAGCCCGTCGGCGGTGCGGTCCAACCGCAGGTGGTAGCGCCCGCCGCCGAGCGCGAGATCCTCAACGGCGAAAAAGTCCCAGCCCGTGGGCAGTTGCGGGTGGACCAGGACCGTGCCGGTGAGGGGATCGGGCTGGAGCCGCAAGAGGCCCTGCACCAACAGCCAGTTGTAGGCGGCGCTCGACCAGGCCTGGAGAAAACAGGCGTCGTGGCCCACGAATTCGGGGATGGCCCAGGGCATATAATGGCCGGTCAGGTCGGCCAGCCGCGCCAGATACCAGAACCCCCGGTCCACCCGCCCATAGCGGAACTCGGCCAGCGCCATAATCGCGTTCTGAATCGGCATGACAAAGTCGCGGGTGCCGGGGTGGATCAGCCCGGCGGGGCCGGTATGATCGGGGCCTTCGACGCGGGCGAACAGCGCAGCGATCCGATCCGCGTCCTCAGTGCCGAGCAGGCCCATTTCCAGCGTGGCGTAGCTGTGCGCCGGTTCGTCGGGGTGCTGCGAGAGGTCGGGTTCGATCCGCCAGAGGTATTCCCCCTTCGCCGGCGACCAGAAGAAGCGGTCGATCTGGGCGCGCACCTGCGGGGCAAGGGTGCGGCTGCGGTCCGCCGTGGCCGCGTCGCCCATCGCCGTTGCCAGGTAGGTCAGCGCCTGGAGCGCCTGGTAGAGATTGCAGGCCACGTCCAGCTTTTTCCCGTGGTGAGCGCTGCGTAGTTCGAGCAGGCCGGGGCCATCAGGCAGCAGATCGCCCGCCGGGTCGCACTGGCCCAGCAGGTAATCGAAGATCGCCGCCCGGCAGACAGGGTAGAGCGCATCGAGAAACGCCCGGTCGCCGGTCCAGCGGAAGGCCCGCTCCACCGCCGTGACGAACTGCCCCGACTCGACCGGGTTGCCGGGGTTGAACAGGCGACCGGTCTGCGTGATCTCATGGGGGATGCGGCCCGCCTGCTGCCGCCCCACGTCGCCCAGGATGGTCAGCGTGTCGAGCGCGGTCTGCGCCTGGCCGCTGACCAGTAAGCCGCTCACGCTGTAGTAGGTGTCGCAGCCGAAAAACCAGGCAAACCCGTGCAGCCCGGCGACGATACCCCGCCCGACCCCCGGCAGATCGAGGGTCATCATATCGAGACACAAGGTCTGCTGGGCGAAGGCGCGATCCAGATCGGGACGAGGGGTGTGGACGGTGGTCGCATGGGCCAGCAGGTGGTCGGCGGCGGCCTGCTTCTCCGTAAGCAAGGCATCATACCGCGCCAGGAGATCCCCGGCGCGTTGCCGGGCGGCCCCTGCCCCGTCCAGGCCACCCGCCAGGACACAGCGTAGCTCCCGCGTCTCGCCGGCAGGCAGCGCGATCTCGTAGACGAGCATCCCCGACATGCCGCCCCCCTGCAACTCCGTGGGGTTGTCAATGATGCCGCCGTGTTCGGCCCCCCAGGTGCCGTCTAGCGAACTGGTCTGTTCGTCGGCCCA
>JBBSEL010000099.1:0-8244 GCA_038239755.1 Chloroflexia bacterium
GGCGAACTGCCCCGCGTGGTCGGCCCGGCGGGGCGCATCGTGCCCGAAGGGGATGTGCCCGCCCTGGCCGCCGCCCTGGCCGCCCTCGCCGCCGATCCTGCCGCTCGTCATCGCCTCGGTTGTGATGCCCACGCCCGCGTTCTCCAGGCGTACACTCCCGCCGCCGCCGCCGCCCTCTACGCCGCCACGTATGACGCAGTGCTGAGGACTGAGGACTGAGGACTGAGGACTGAGCAATGAGCGATGAGCGATGAGGTAGAGGGCTAGAAGGATCAGGTTCTATTATGGCTGCAACAGATCCCACAGCGGCACCCGCACCCGCTACCTCTGAAACACAGGCTTCGTCTCCACTCATCGCTCATCGCTCATTGCTCATTGCTCTACTCCGGCTGGGGTTGGTCGCGGCACTGGTGGGGGCGATTGCGTGGAGTGCGTTGGCCGGGCGGTCGCAGGTGCTGGCCCGGCAGGGCATTTTGCTGTTGCAAGCCGAGCAGTACAACGAGGCGCAAACCACCTTGCAGGCGGCGCTGGACGCGGGCAATCTGGGGGGCCAGGAGGCGGCGACCCGGCTGGCGCTGAGCGAAGCGTATCTGGCCCGGCGCAGCCTGGCGAATGCCGGAGCGGTGCTGGAACCGCTGTTGAAGAGCACCGACCCGGCCCTGGCGGCGCGATCCTGGGTGCAGCAGGGGCGGATCGCGGCCTGGGCCGGGCAAGGGGCCGAAGCGGTCGCGGCCTGGCAGCAGGCGTTAAAAGGGGCACCACTGCCCGGCGAACAGGCGGCGCGGACCCGCCGGGCGGCACAGTGGCACCTGGCCGAACAAGCCTGGCAGACCGGCCAGGGCGATGCCGCCGCGCTGTTCGCCGCCCTGGCCGCCACCCCTGCCCCGCCGCACGATCCCTACACCACTAGCGCCGCGCTCCGCCTGGCCCAGATCCGCGACAGCACCGCCGCGCAGCCCGACCCGGCCTCGCTGGCCCAGGCGCAGGCCACTGGGAACCCCGATCCGGCGTTGGGCGATGCCCCGTTCCTCAACCTGCCGGGCCTGGACGAAGGGCTGCCCCCGGAAACGTGGGTAGCGCAACAGGCGGTGCTGGAGGAGACGGTCGCCACCCTGGCCGGGCAGCCGCCACTGTCTCCCGCGTCGGCGGCAACGGTGTGGGGGCGGATGTGGGTGCAGGCGGGCGAGTGGCGGGTGGCGGCGCGCCTGCTGGGGGCCGCCACGCAGGCCGACCCGACCCTGGCCGATGCCTACGCCTACCTGGGGTTGGCCCAGCAGCGGTTGGGCGATCTCAAAAGCGCGTTACCCACCTACCAAACGGCGGTGCGCCTCGCCCCCGATCATCCGTTAGGGCACCACTTGCTGGCCCGCTTCTATATTGCCCAGAGCGCCGCCGCCCTAGCGCAAACCGAGTTGGATTGGTTGCGGACCCACGACGGCGATGCCCTGCTGACGACGCTGGACCAGGGCGCACTCGATCAGTTTCAGGGCGATTACAGCGCCGCCGAAGCCAGCTACCTCGCCGCCGAGGGATTGGCCGCCCCCACGCCCGGCGACACCCTTACCGCCGCGCTCAACCCGACGCTGGTGCTGGCCCAATTCTACCAGGGGGTGGCCCAGTGGGCCTGCGACCGGGGCCGCCCCGCGGCGACCCGCGCCCTGACCGCTCATGCCGGTCCCGACGAGTACGATGCCCTCGGCTGGGCCGCCCACCTCTGCCACGACGAAGCCGCCGCCCTGCCCCCCCTCGAACAGGCCAATCGCCTCGCCCCCCGCGACCCCCGCATCTGGTATCACCTCGGTGCCGTCTACCGTGCCCTCGCCCAGCCCGACCAGGCCCGCGCCGCCTTCCTCCGCGCCTCCGACTACGATCCCGGCGGCGTGTGGGAGCGGCGGGCGCAGCAACCGTGAAAAGGAAGAAGAATGAATTAAAAAGTATGAAAGGCTCTACTCGTGGTAGCTGAGCGGTTAACCGTGGATCGGCTACCCTGCCCTTAACAAAATAGACGGATCCCGGTAAAATCTCTTGTATCTTACCTCAGGAGATTCCCCATGGATCCGCATCGTCAATTCTGCCACAATCTGGCCTGCCCTGCAAGGGGCCAAATCGACCAAGGCAATATCGTGATTCATAGCCAACAGGAGCAGCGCTACCGCTGTACCCTCTGTCGGCACACGTTCACCGCCCGCCGGGGCACACCATACTATCGCGGGCATGTTCCCGCCGCCGATCAGACCCGCGTCCTGACCCTGTTGGCCTATGGCTGCCCCGTGGAAGCCGCCGCTCGCGCCTTCGGCTACCAACCCCGCACCCTTCGCCAGTGGGTGCAGCTCGCGGGCACCCACGCTCAGGCGGTGCATGCCGAATTGGTGCAGCAGCCCCGCGACCTGGAGCATGTCCAAGCCGATGAGATCCGCGTGCGGGGCCAAGGCCAGATTTTCTGGATGGCGCTGGCGCTGATGGTCAGTACCCGCCTGTGGTTGGGCGGCGCGGTCAGCCCGACCCGCGACCGGGCCTTGATCAACCGCTTGGCCGAACAGATTCGGACCTGTGCCGTGGTCGCGCCGCTGTTGGTGGCGGTGGATGGGTTGAGTAGCTATGTCGGGGCGTTGCGCCGGGCGTTCCGCGCCCGGGTGCGGACCGGCGGGCGCGGCGCGCCACGCAAGGTCATCTGGGCGGAATTGGTGATTGGGCAGGTGGTGAAGGAGTATGCCCGGCGGCGGGTCGTGGGGGTGGCTCATTGGATTGCCCAGGGCACGGCGATAGCCGCCGTGGTGCTGTTGCAGCGCACGGGTAGTCAGGTGTTGAACACCGCCTACATCGAACGTCTGAACGGCACGTTTCGGGAACGGCTGGCGGGGCTGGCCCGGCGGACGCGGCACCTGATCCGCCAGCAAGCTACGCTGGAAGCGGGGATGTACTGGGTGGGCAGTGTGTACAACTTCTGTACCGACCATCGCAGTTTGACGATGGGGTGCCAGCGGCGCACGCCCGCGATGGCCGCAGGGATCACCGCGCACTGCTGGAGCGTGCGCGAATTGCTGGAGCATCAAGTACCTCCGGCACGCTGGCAGCCGCCCAAGCAGCGCGGACGGCGGTCGAAAGCGATGCAGGCGCTGATCACGCGGTGGGCAACCTGACCACGGTTCCGCGCACAGCTACCCTACTCGTCTTTCATACTTTTTAATTCATCCTTCGTAATTTCCTCTATAGTTCTCGCGAACGCCGCGCCAGGAAGGGCCAGCGGGTATTCATCTGGAAGCGGGCCTTGGTTTCGATGTAGCCGACGATGAGGGCGGCCAGCCAGAGGGAGCCGACCAGATAAGCCCCGGCCACATCGGACGGCCAGTGCGCGCCCTGATAGACCCGCGATGGGCCGATCAGCAAGACGACCAGGGCCAGCAGGGTCAGCACGCCGTTACGCCCCTTCCCCTCTTTCAAGTGCGACCAGAGGATGTAGAAGACGAAACCGTAGAAGCTGACATAGTGGACGACATGGCCGCTGGGGAAGCTGTGTTCGCCCAGGGTGCGGGTCACCTTGACGAGGTCGCGGGTCGGGCGCGGGCGACCAACCGTCTCCTTGATCAGCACCGTCACCATGTCGGCGGTCCAGGTCCCGGCGGTGAACGCGCCCTCCATGCGGAACCCGGCGCTCCACATCAGGCCGCTGGTGGTTAGCCGGGTGATGACGCTCGGCCACTGCCAGCCCATCTCGCTGACCAGGCTCATCATCATGCCATAGGTTGCGCTGTCCGGCTCCTGGATCAGGCGGGTGATGCCGACATCACCGGGCAGCACCTTATAGCGCCGGGCCATCGCCCCCAAAAAGGCCAGCACCGCCACCAACAGCGCATAAATGACGATGAACCGCCGCCCGCGATAGAGGGCTTTGCGGGGGGAAACCGTGGCTTTCTGGGCGACCTGTTGGACGGTGGCCTGGGCCTGTTGCGCCGCCCCGGTGACGGTGTGCGCCGCCACCTGGGTGCCCTGCGCCACGGTTTGCGCCGCCGTCTGCGTGGTCTGCGCGACGCTGGTAGCGGCGGCCTGCACGGCAGGGGGCAGCGCGGCCACCGCGTGCTCGACCACGGGCGGCAGGGTTCCGGTGGCATTCGCCTCGCCGGGGGGTAAAGGGATCACTTCCTCGTCGGGCGCATCGCGCACCGGGGTCTCATCGGCAGCAGGCACGGTCATAACTCCTCACGCTGGGGTTCCACCTGCCCAGGATGCAAGATATATGCCAGGGGAGTCAGGAACTAGAGCCGGGTTCGGCAAGAGCCGGTGTCTGCTGCACTAGCCAGCGCCGCATCAACTCAACCGTGTAGCGGCAACCGCTGTCGGCGCAAATGACCACATCATGGTCGCAGAGGGCCTTAAGCGCGGCGGGAAATGCCGAGGGGGGAAGACCTGCGGCCTGCTGCAACACGGTTGGAGGCATCCCCTGGGCTGACATAGCCAGCGCCCGCAGGATAGCCTGCTGGCCCAGAGGGGTCTCGCCCGCCTGTTCCCAGATGCCACGAAAATAAGCGTTGCCCTGCTCGTAGAACTGGGGCACGTCCACCACCGTGGTGACATCCGCCGCAGTAAAGGTCGGCGGGGGTGCCTCAAGCTGCACCCGCAACTGCTCGTTGAAGTGCTGCACCAACCGATCGCCCAACAATTCCACCAGGAACGGCTGCCCGCCGGTCAGTGTATAGGCCAGGTCCAGCGCCTCGGGACTGTACTCCAGCGGGAACATGTCGTCGGGCACCTGGAGCAAGTCGCTCACCCCCTCGCGTCCCATCAACCCAATCTTGAGCGGGCGCCAGGCGTAAATGGCCTGGTAGAAATCGGCGCTCCGCTCCTGCAACGTGTGCAGCCCGACCAACCCGATGACCAACCAGGGGAAGTCTTGGGTGAAGCCCCGTAACGCGGCCACGAACTCATTGGCTTCGGCCTCGGAAAGCTTCTGGTCTAACAGTTCGTATTCGTCGAGGATGAGGATATAGCGGTTATCCCCAGGCATTCGGCTGAACCGGATCAGCAGATCGCGCAACCCCCGCAGCGCGTGCTGCTCATAATCTTCTGGCTGAGGTTCCACCAGCGGCGTGGGCAGCGCCCCCCACAGCGCCAACGCAATCGCATAGCAGAGGTCGCTCAGGTCCTGGGTCCAATCCACGGTTTGCAGGTTGAGCACAACCAGCCCGGTATGATCCCCAAAGTCGCATTTTTCTTGCAGGCCCCGGACGATGCTGCTCTTGCCCATCCGCCGGTGGCCGTACATCACCAGCGAGTCGAGATGCCCCGGCTTGACCCACATCCCCTTGATCTGGCTGAAGATATCGTCGCGCCCGACCAGCCGATTGGCCGGGACGATCGCCCCAACGATATAAGGGCTGGGGACCGGCTCGCGCTGCTCCACCGCCGTGACCGCCCCGGCGTTGTCCAGCACCGTTTGGAGCCACTGTGCCCGGATCTGTTCGATCAGCGGTCCCTCGGGCGGGGGGCACTCGCGGAGTTCGCTGGGGGGATCATTCAGGGCGGCCAGCGCCCGCGCCAGCGCGCTGCTCCGCTGGCGGGCCGAGCGCGAATTATGCACCAGCGCCACGTCCTGGACGATCAGTGCCAGCGCGTCAAACGCAGATCGCACCGCAGGCCGCAGCAAATCGCCCCGCACGGGAGCAGGAGGCTTCCAGCGAGCAATATAGTCGAGCGAGGTGCTGGCGGCGGCGGCAGCCAGGGCTGCGGCATTGCCGTATAATTCCTCGCCTTGTGGCAAAGAGCGAGCGACCGGGGCGGCAAAGGCCCGGGCGGCAGCGTCAGCGTCCCCCCGGTGGAGGTGCCAGAACCCGGCGCAAGCCGCCCGGACCGGGGTATCGCTACGTAACACCGTCTGACCGGGGCGCGCCGACATCAGGCGGACGATGGTCCAATCATATAGTGGGTGGCTGCACCAGGCGGAAATACGGCGCAGCAACAGGTCCGGTGGGGTTTCTTTATACAAGACCTGGCGAATCGCCAGGAACACGGGGATAAATTGAAAGCGGTAACGCAGCAGACCCTCAGCCTCGTCAATCCCCCTCGCCCAATCCGCCGCCAGTTGCCGCGCCAGTTGCGTGTATAGCCCGGCGATGGGCACCGGCGAACTCCGTTGCAGCGTCAGGGCGACCCGCCGCCCTCCGGGGACGAAGCCCAGCAAGGACAAGGGCACAGTTCCCAGGCGGAGTAAGGCCAGACCAAAGATCACGCCGATGCCAACAGCGGGCGGCCCGCCCATGCCGCCGAGGGTGGTGGGCAACAGGCCCGCAACACTGGTTCCCACGAGCAAGGCCGCGACGACGGTAACCGCGTCGGCTACGCCGGTTACCCCACCAAACGGCACCCCACTATAGACACTCACGGCCACACCCCAGCCCACTCCAAACGCCAGGCTGATCAGCACGCCGATCAGAAAAGTATAGTCGGTGCCAGAGAAGCCAGGTTTGAGGACCTGAATGTCCACCACGACCCCCACGACCACGCCGATGACGATTCCGCCCGCCACGCCGCCCACCAGGCCAAAGGTGAAGCTATGCGGCAAGGTCGTCGTGCTGCTCCGTTGCACCCGCGCCAGCAATCCCCGGACGAGGTAGGCCAAGAAGCCGATGACCAAGCCACTCAAACCCCCTAGCGCACCGCCCAAGGCCATGTAGGTGATCACATAGATGAACATCAGACCGAGATTCCCGGTCACATCTGCGGAACCAAAATTGAGGGCCACCAGCAGGACGACAATCCCGCCAACCAACCCACCGGGCACGCTGCCGCCCACGCTGACCGCTACTCCTACTGGCACTCCCCAGATCAAGCCCGCGACCACGCCGCCCAGCCAACCAACCACCATCCCGACAAACACGCCACTAATCACGTCGAGTACTCGTACATCGAACACCGGCCCATTGGTGTTGACCGCAGCGGCGAGGCCCGTCACACCGACAAATGCGCCGAGAAATAACCAGACGAGCAGGAAAAAGCCCTGGAAGGCCAGTGCCCGTTGCACCGGATCGTGGCGCATGGCTTCCCAGCCTACAGTGCGGGGCGACAGTGTACCGAACGTCTCCACATGCCAACGCAGCGCTTGGGGGAAGGTGAAGACCCAACTAAGCAGGATCAAATAGTCGAGAGGGTTCAAGAGCGAAAGAGGCCGCTTACGTTTGGGAGCATAGGGGAGTGGGGGGGGCGGGACCATCACACCCCCCCGCGCAGTGTCTCATAACGTTGGGCGCACAGACGGAGCAAGTCGCGGGGCTGCTGGGGAGCAATCAGTACTTCGGCAAAATCGGAGAGGCTGTAACGTGTACCGGCCAGCCGCTGCGAGACGAGGGCACGGCAATCCTCCAGCGACAGCAGGGGCAATTGTAATGGGGCGGGGTCCAGGTTGGCAAACGGCGAGTCGCGCGTCGAGTCGTCTTGGAACAGCACATCCAGCTTTGCGTTGCTGGTAATCAGCAGCCGGATCGCGTACTCTTCTGCCCAGCCGCGCAGCAGTCGGCGCATCTCGTAGCCATCGGCCCCCGTGCCCATGCTGCCCAGGTCGTCCAGCGCAAGCAATCGCAGGGGCCGGGGCGTCAACAAGCGGCGCAACTCCGCCACCCGCGTACCGCCCAGCGTGGACACGATCACCATTTGCAGGTCGTTGAGTTTATCGATGGTGCGGAAACCGATCCGCAGGATCATCGCGTCGGTCCAGCCTAGCCGCGCCGGAACCTGGCTCAACACGGTGCGTAACAGCGTCGTCTTGCCCGAGCCGGGTGGGCCGACAATAGAGCAATGGTTGGCCGGAAGCCTTTCCAGAAGGAGCCGGATCTCGCGGGCGCGCCCCAGCATCTGCGGACTGTCGCCGTAGAACGGGTTGCCGGGGCCAGCCGCTGTCGGGGCCGCCGCCGCCACCGGGTCCAGCGGGGACGGCAGCAGGTTCAGCACCTTGACCAGCGCAGCCAGTGCCGGATTACCCGCGTTCTCGCGGTAGGCCCCCCGGATCAGGTCGGCGGTGCGCCCTTGGGCCACCGCCCACCCGATCAGCTTGAAGATGATCTCCGTGGTGCTGTCGCCCAGCGCCAGGTTATCCAGGTTGGCGTTCAGCCCAAAACTCACCATTTGCGCCAGCGCCGCTTTGCCGGGGAAGGCGCTGAGTAACGCTTCCTGTAACTGCTGGCGTTGATCCGCGCTCAAGTCCATCGCACACCTCTTGTACAGCGTCCGGGGCGCAATAAAGCATGTGCGCGCCAC
>JBBSEL010000100.1:0-8228 GCA_038239755.1 Chloroflexia bacterium
AGCAGGCCCACTAACCGGCTGAGGAAATACCCGGCGATCAGCAGGCAGAGGGTCTGAATGCTGACGACCAGCAGCGTGATCAGGAGAGGGGGCAGGCGACCCGGCGGCACCGGGCGCTCGATGCCCAGCCCGAAGCTGGGATCGGTCAGGAGATGCAGGCCGAGGATCAACACCGCCGTACCCAGGCAGTAGCCGACGATGTGCAGCCAGCGATAGTGCCAGGCGGTCAGCACCAGCGCCAGGAGTAACACCGGGAGCAGGCGCAGCGTCACCCCTTCGGCGCTGAGGGTCGGACCGGGCAGTTGTTGCGCCGGGCCACCGGGGAAGCGCGGCAGCAGCACATGGTTGACGATAATCGGGGGCACGGTCATCAGGGCGATCACCAGCGGCAGAAATGCCCGCCCCAGTACCGCCCGCGCCCCGGCCACCCAGCCAGCACCCAGCACCAGCATTCCGGTGCCGCCCGTCAGCAGGTAGTAGGCGGCGAGGATGGCCCGCGAAATATACTGCTGGTCCACCACGAAGAAGACCAGCCCGTAGCCCAGCCACAGCACCACCGCCAGCGGCAGCAGGCGCACGCTGGCCGCCGGAATGATTGACGGTACTCACCCGCTGTGGTGCGGATTGCACCGCGTGCGCCCCTCAGGACATGACCGGAGATAGGGGGACGGCGCGCAAAGGGATGACAACGATCACCTGGCGGTGGTGCAAGCTGCACGGTTCGAGAGGTGGGGATCGTGACACTCGACACTAGCGAGGTCGGGGGGCGGAACTCTATACTGTAGTAGGAGAAATAATCCTATAGATAGGGGTGGGCGCACACCTTGATAACGATTCCGCACTGTATGGGCCGGTGCGGCACGCGGTACGATGAAGGAGCGGAAGACGAATGATGCGACCCTCTATCTAGCAGACTGCCATTCCAGTGCTGTTCCAACACCCCCCAACACCGTTCAATCGGGTTATACTTGCTGTGATACGGCGGGTAGTACGCCAAGCGCAGGCGCAACCAGCGCGCCGCCGCCCAGCCCACCAGCCGGGCCATGAATTGTGTCCGCCCGCTGTGGTTTTCCGACCCGTTATCCCAGTTGATCACCAGCGTGCGCCCCGCGGCCACTGCTCCCGCACGCTGGTCGACCCCTGCTCCAACCCATCCACCAGACAATCACTCGTCACCCGGCTCTGCCCGCCGTACAAGAACAACTCGTCAGTCAGCGGTACCAGGATGCCCACCGGCGTCACCCGTGCGGTAGCGCCAAAATCATGATCCGCAGCCACCGTCGGCACCCGATATGATGGCCCCAGCATAGCATAAACCGGGGATCTTTTAATCTGCTGGATTGCCTTACTGGGCTTGACAACGGGGAGCGCTATAGGCTTCACTGCGCGTGTGGCGTGCAACTTACCGAGGATCGCCGAGGCGTAGTGGTCCACCGTCTTTGCGGAGATCGCCAGGCGTGCCCCGATGTCCGCGTTCCTTCGTTCCCGCCGCCCTGGTTTGCCAGGAAGCGAAGGCAAAAAGATTGCCCGAATTTTAATAAAATATTGTATTGACAGGTATCAATTTTTAAGCTATACTGTCCAACATAGCCAGAGAAGGGTCCTTCCAGTTGGGCATGTTATACTACTCCATCCCGATAAATCGCTTGCTAACAGTTAATTTGGGGCTATAATGCCGTTACCGATTTATGATATTTTAATAAAATAACCAAATAATTTAGCACACCAGCGATGAAGTACCCTCTTTCAACGTTGAAAGGTGTATCGAATGGATCAGCTTGTCATGACGGAAGAGCAAGGACGCATGAGCCAACGAGTGACCCTGGAAGATATTGCTCGCCAGAGCGGCGTTTCGCTGGCAACCGTGTCGCTGGTTTTACGCGACAAACCGGGCATCAACGAGGGCACCCGCCAGCGCGTGATGGCTGTGGCCCGCACCCTGGGCTACCGCAAGCGCCTCCCACTTGACACAGGGTCGCCCCGCCCCCTGCAACTGGTGGGGATGCTGGCAAAGGTGCGGACCAACGATCCACCCGCAACCAACCCTTTTTACGGCCCGGTCCTGGCCGGGATCGAGGCGGCCTGCCGCCGACAGCAGATCAATCTCCTCTATGCAACCGTGCCGGTAGACGCCGATAATCACCCCCAGGAACTGCCACGCATGTTGCTGAGCGACGAGTTGGATGGCTTACTGCTGGTCGGCGCGTTCGTCGATTCCACGATCTCTAAGCTGATGGAGCGCCGCAGCACCCCCCTGGTCCTGGTCGATGCCTATGCCGCCCGGAATGTCTACGACTCGGTGCTCTCTAATAATTTCGCCGGGGCCAGGCAGGCCGTATCCTACCTGATCGCGAACGGCCACCAGCACATCGGGCTGGTCGGCAGCGTGCCCAACGCCTACCCCAGCATCGCCGAGCGACGGCGCGGCTACTTGCAAGCCCTGGAAGACCATAATATCAGCGAGCCGTATTTCGCCGACAGCCATATCGTGCCACAGGACGCCGCCGAGGCTGCCGTGGCGTTGCTCCGCCGCGCTCCGCAGATTACCGCGCTGTTTTGCTGCAACGACGCGATGGCGATCACAACGATGCAAGCCGCCCAGCTTGCCGGACGCCGCGTGCCGGACGACCTTTCCATCATCGGCTTCGACAACATCGACCTGGCCGAACACATCACCCCCGCCTTGACCACCATGCATATTGACAAAGCCAGCATTGGCCGCCTGGCCGTGCAACTTCTCGCCAACCGTGCTGACTTCCCAGACGCAAGCTGTGTCACGGCGGCGGTGCAGCCAACACTTGTGGAGCGGCAGTCCGTTCGTCCGATTTGATCGGGTTCGCAGCGGTGCTAACCGGGGAAAGGCAGCGTAGCATGGGCGCATGGCAACAATCGGTGCTGGCCGAGATTGGCCGATCCGCGCTGGCGGCAAGTGATCTCGCGGCCTTTCTGCAACAGGCGGTTGAACACGTCGCCAATGGGCTGGGGGTGCGCTACAGCGCAATCATTGAGATCCTGGCCGACCCCAACGAAATGCGGTTCCGCGCCGGGGTGGGCTGGCCTGCGGAAGCGGTGCCGCAAGGCACCCCCGAACTGGCAACCGCCGCCGCCCTTTATGCGCTGCAACACGAGATGCCCGTACTGGTCGAGAACTGGCCGGGCGAACCAAGGTTTTGCCAACCCGCGCTGCTCCAGCGCCAGCACATATTCAGCAGCCTGCGGGTGCCCATATCCGTTTGTGGTCAGCCTTTTGGGGTGATCGGTGCAGATAGCACGGTGGCGCACCGCTTTAGCAGCGATGATGTGCGCTTTCTCCAATCGGTTGCGCATGTGCTTGGTATCACCCTCCAACGCCAGCGCGAGTTGGTGGCGCTGCAAAGCACTGAATATTGCCTGCCCCGGATCATCGACTGTGGCCCCGAACTGCTGGTCGCGGTGCAGGCCTGCGCCGACCATAGCACCGCCCATGATCAGGCTATTTTAGAGGAGCGCCAGCGCCTGGCCCGTGACCTGCACGACTCGGTCACGCAATCCTTGTACGGAATCACGCTCTACGCCGAGGCGGCGTCGCGCACCCTGGCCTTGGGCGACCTCAACACCGTCGCCGGTCAGCTCCATGAGCTACAGGACACGGCACAAGAGGCGCTGCAAGAAATGCGCCTGTTGATCTTCGAGCTACGCCCGCCGGTGCTGGAACAAGAAGGATTGGTCGCTGCCCTGCGCGGACGCCTTGAAGCGGTAGAAGGGCGTAGCCGCTTAGACACGGAGCTTAATGTCAGCGGCGAGATCCGGGTGTCACCCCTGGTGGAGCAAGCGTTGTACCGCATCGCCCAGGAGACGCTCAATAACGTGCTCAAGCACGCCTGCGCCCGCCACATCACGCTAACGCTCCAGCAGGAGCAACGGGCGATCCGCCTGGAAATCGCAGACGATGGGGTAGGGTTTGACCCGGCGGCGGCCCAGGGGCGGGGGGGCATGGGGCTGCGCGGTATCAACGAGCGGGTGCAGCAGTTGCACGGCACCCTCTTCATCCTCAGCACGCCGCAAACCGGGACGCGCGTCATCGTAGAGGTGCCCTTATGAGTGCGAATACTCCGATCCGTGTGCTGATCGTTGACGATCATCTCATCGTGCGTAAGGGTATCCGTGCCCTGTTGGAAACCGAAGCCGATATCGTTGTTGTGGGCGAGGCGCTGGACGGCGAGCAGGCGGTTGCCGAGTCGGCGCGGCTCCAGCCGGACGTGACGTTGATGGACCTGATGATGCCGGTGATGGACGGTATCACCGCGATCGGGCGCATCCTGTCGGTGCGCCCCGGTGCGCCGATCCTGGTGCTGACCAGCTTTGCCGCCGACGATAAAGTGTTTCCTGCCCTTAAAGCCGGGGCGCGCGGCTATGTGTTGAAGGATACCAGCCCGTCCGAACTGGTCAGCGCGATTCACCAGGTGCATCGCGGCGAGTCTTCGCTGCATCCCCTGATCGCCCGCAAAGTGCTGCATGAACTGACGCAGCCGTCCCGGCGGGCCACGCCTGCCGTGCCGCTGACCGATCGCGAATTTGAAGTATTGCGCCTGGTCGCGCAAGGCGAGAGCAACGGGCTGATCGCCAGCACCCTCTCGATCAGCGAAGCCACCGTCCGCAAGCACGTCAGCAGCATCCTCGCCAAACTGCATCTCAGTACGCGCACCCAAGCCGCGCTCTACGCTGTGCAGGAAGGTTTTACCGACCGCCCGTTCGCGGATAAACATTCCTAACTCCTCTAGTCCTGCCCGATAAAAACCCGCCCCCACGCCTGCACACGCCCCGTCTTTCTCTACGCGCGCCCGGCTCCGCCCCCGCTACCCATCAGGGGTATCGCTATGCGCCTTTTGTAGTAGGACCCCGCACGAATCGCTACCCTGGCGCTGCCGCATCTGCGCACATCGTTCCGCGCACAAGGATCAGTCTGCGTAGCAAATAGTCACATTCCGCTGATGACAGCCCGCCGCCCCACCCTGATAATTAGGAGGTTAGTGATGATCCACAGCTACGTTGGGGAAGCGGACCAGGATGTTTACACCGACCATCCGAGTGTTGATTGCCGATGATAGTGCGCGTGCCAGGGCCGGGTTGCGCGCGCTACTGGCGACCTGGCCGGAGTTCGAGGTGGTCGGGGAGGCCGCCAACGGCGTGGAGGCGCTCCGCCTGGTCGCGGAGCAGCACCCGACCACGGTGCTGATGGACCTCAACATGCCGCTGATGGACGGCGCACAGGCCACGCGGCTGATCAAGCGCCAATGGCCGTCGGTGGCGGTCATCATCATTACCCTGAACACCTCTAGCCAGACCACCGCGTTGGCGGCGGGGGCCGACGCCTTTGTCACGAAAGGCGACGCCCCGGAGCACCTGCTTGCGGCGCTCCGCATGGGCTTTCCGACCCGGCAACCTTTGTAGCGGCGCTCGATAGTGTGTACCGGGCGGGCACCCCGGCATGGGGCGCGCCCTGATAGGCTCGTAAACCGGAAACGCAAGAAAGGAGGAGATGGATAAGTTCTTCTACCGCTAATTCTTGTTCAGTCGTGGCAGATGGTTTAATCCAACGTTCGGTTCACTCAGGTCCGCCACGCCGCAATTGGGACCGCTACCGCGCCGCCGGGCGGATTGCGATGACCGCTTTTACCAGTGATGGAGTGGAATTTCAAAGGAGAACTCGATGAATAAGCGACTCACGCCTACGCCAGGGCAACGCTGGCGCTTCAGTCTACCGAGCCTCGGCCTGATCATGCTCTTGATCTTGAGCGCCTGTGGCGATGCCGCCTCGACCGCGACTGCGGTGCCGGTGGCTACCACGGCTCCTGCTGCTACCACGGCTCCTGCTGCTACCACGGCCCCGGCCACCGGGTCGGGCCTATCGGGCACGATCACCGCCCTCTCCAACCGCACGGACCTGGACAAAGATGGGACGCTCGCCAAATATTCCGCCGCGTTTACCGCGCTCAACCCCGGCGTCACCGTCAAATGGGAAACCATGACCGACTATGCGGGCGAAATGCAAACCCGCATGAACACCACCGACTACGGCGATGTGCTGCTCATTCCGCCCGCCTTGACCGCCGATAAGTTTGCCACGTTCCTCGTCCCGCTGGGCACCGTCGCCGACCTGGGCCAAAAATATCACTTTATCAACGACGGCGCGTTTAGCGGCACGGTCTATGGGATCCCGGTCACCGGCAACGCCAACGGCCTGGTGTACAACAAGGATGTGTTCAAGGCGGCGGGCATCACCGACCTGCCCAAGACCCCGGACGATTTCATTGCCGACCTGAAACTGATCAAGGATAAAACCCAGGCGGTCCCGCTCTATACCAACTACCACGCCGGGTGGCCCCTGACTTCCTGGAATACCGGCATGGAAGCGTTCAGTGGTGATGCGGATTACGTGAACATCAAGGTGCCCCACATGGATGCCCCGTTCGCGGCGGGCACCGCGCTGTACGCTCCCTACAAGCTGTTGTATGATGCGGTCAAGGCTGGGTACACCGAAAAGGACCCCACCACCACCGACTGGGAAAAATCCAAAACCATGCTCGCCACCGGGGAGATCGGGGTGATGTCGCTAGGGTCGTGGGCCATTTCGCAAATGCAAGGGGCCGCCACAACGGCAGGCAAGGACCCGGCGGTCATCGGTTACATGCCCTTCCCCACCAGCGTCAACGGCAAGCAATATGCCGGCGCGGGTGGCGACTACCGGATCGCCATCAACAAGAACAGCAAGAACCAGGATGCCGACAAGGCGTTTGTGACCTGGTTCCTGGAGCAATCTAACTTTGCCTTCGACCAGGGCGGCATCCCGCCGTTGCTCAGCGCCAAGCTGCCGTCGCAGTACGACGCCTTTACCGCCGCCGGGGTGAACCTCGTGGCCGACACCCCGGCCAAAGCGGGCGAAGACGGCCTGCTCAACAATATCGACAAAGAGTCCGAAGTGGGCTTCAACAACGGCAGCGGCACCTGGCAATCGACCATCGTGGATGCTGCCCGCGGCCAGACTAACCAGACCCTGGACCAGGTCATGGCGGATGCCAACACCAAATGGGCGGCGGCCCGCAAGAAACTCGCGATCCCCTAAGAAACCAACGATGCCCGGCAGGGAGGGGCAACCCTCCCTGCCGGTTGAAAGAATGGGATAAAGATGGCCCAGATCGCTTTTTCCTCATCTTCTTTTACCTATAAACGGCAGAAGATCCTGACCTCGGTCTTGTTCTTGTTCGTGCCCCTGCTCCTGCTGATCGTCTTCACCTACCTGCCGACCCTGAACATGTTTGTCTACAGCTTTTCCAAGTGGGACGGCTTCGGGCCGGTCACCGACTTCATCGGCTTGCAAAACTATCTCGATATCTTCACCCGGCCCGAGTATTTCGGCGTCTTTTTGGTCAGCCTGTATTATTTCGTGGGAGCCATTATCCAACTGATCATCGCCCTTTATTTCGCAACCATCCTCAGTTTCAAAGTACGCCTACAGAACGTCTTTAAGGGGGTTTTGTTCTTTCCCTACCTGATCAATGGGGTGGCAATCGGCTTTGCCTTTCTCTACTTCTTTCAACCCAATGGCGTGCTCGACTCCGTCCTGAGCTTGATCGGGTTGGGGCCAATCGACAACATGCCCCTCTGGTTAGGCGACCGCAGCATCATCAACATTTCCCTGGCCGGGGTGTCGATCTGGCGCTATATGGGCTTTAACTTTGTTATGTTCCTGGGCGCGATCCAATCGGTCTCTCCCGAAATTTACGAAGCCAGCGATGTGGATGGGGCCAGCCGCTGGCAGCAGTTCACCCACATCATCCTGCCCAACATCAGGCCGATCACGGCGCTCAGCCTGATCCTGGCTGTGAAGGGGGCCTTGAGCGTGTTTGAAGTCCCCTACGTGATGACGAGCGGGATGAACGGCAGCGCCACCTTTGTCATTCAGACTGTGAATATGGCATTCAAGCTCAACAAAGTAGGGCTGGCCTCCGCGATGGCCGTGGTGTTGCTGCTGATTATCATCATCGTCACCTGGATCCAGAGTGTGCTGTTGAACGAGAAAGAAGAGGGGGGTAGCTTATGAACCGCCGTCCGATGAATCCGCTGATCAGTTTTCTGACTTATGGTTCGTTGCTGCTGGGGTGCGTGGTGGTGCTGCTGCCCCTGCTGGTGGTCTTTGTGGCCTCATTTAAGACGGACCAGGAGTTTTACCAATCGCCCATGTTCTCCCT
>JBBSEL010000101.1:0-8208 GCA_038239755.1 Chloroflexia bacterium
GAGAGCATGGGCTACGTGGTCATTGACCGAGAGACCGTCTACCGCAAGCTGTTATCGCTCGATGCTACGCATCTTACATCAGGAGAACCTTTGCATGACTGATTTGATCAAACCACGGCTGGTGGAACTGGTGGAAGAGGCCCGCGCCACCAAGCAGGCGTTTATTGCCGGGCTGAGCGATCCCGAACGGGACGAAATCGCGTCGGAGGGTATGTGGGCGGCACGCGACGTGATCGCGCATGTCACCTTCTGGGAAGATCATTACGCGCTCCGCCTGGGGACGCAGCTACGGGGCGAAGCCCCGCCGCCCTCGTTGGGCGAAGACGATGAGGTCAACGCGCAGGTGCTGGCCGACCAGCATGCTCGCTCCTGGCCGGACCTGGAGGCCGAAGCGGCATGGGTTTATACTGTGCTGGGGGCGATCATCGAGGCCGGGAGTGAGGCCGCTCTGACCGGTCCCTCTGATCAGGACTCGGTCACGGCCCGCCCGGTGTGGGCCGGGATCGCCGATAGCGTCTATGATCACCCGGCGATCCATTACGCCGATTACTACCGCGATCACGACAACCTGCCCCGTGCCACCCAGGTGCGCGAGGGCGTGGTGGCGACGCTGGCCCGGCTCTTCCCCGGCAGTGCGGCGCAGGGCTATAGCCTGTACAACCTGGGCTGCTTTTATGCGCTCACCGGCCAGCCCAACAAGGCGATCCCGGCGATCCGCGACTCGCTGGCCCAGCTCCCCGACCTGACTGAGTGGTCCACGAAGGACAGCGATCTCGACTCGCTGCGTGATCTCTCGGCCTTCCAGGCGATCTACACCACTCCGGCGTGAGGTCGTCCTGACTGGGCGAGAGCTACAGAGGTGACGATGGCTGACGAGCAGGAGACAATCCGCCGCTTGTGGGCGGCGATGGGGGCCTGGTTCCAGACGCACGCGCCGCCGTGCTACGAGCGGTTGCACGCCGCCGAGGGGGCCAGCGCCGAGGCGATTGCACTGCTGGAAACACAGGTGGGCAGCCGCCTGCCCGACGACTTCGCGGCCTACCTGCGGCTCTACAATGCCTATTACGGCCTCTGCTTCTTCGAGTACAGCGGCTTCGACACCGTGCATATCGCCCGGAACTGGCAGATGTTGAAGGAGCTAACCGACGCGGGCACCTTCGCCAGGGCGGAACCCCATGTGGAATCCGATGAGCGGATGCAGGCGTGCTGGTGGCATCCCGGCTGGATCCCGTTTGCCGAGGACGGGGGCGGCAACCTGATCTGCCTGGACCTGGCCCCGGCGGCGCGCGGCACCTGGGGCCAGGTCTTCTACTGGGAGATCCACGGTGGCCCCGAACACCCCTGCGCGCCCTCGTTCCTGGCCTACCTCAAGCGTTATCATGACGACTTGTTGAGTGGCAGATATACCTATGATGCTTATACCGGGACCTTCAACTCGTGAGCCGGGCTTACGGCGCGAGCCGGTTGATGTCGCGGGGGAACAGGGTCGCCTCGCGGACGTTGCCCAGGCCGGTTAGTTGCATGATGAAGCGTTCCAGGCCGATGGCGAACCCCCCATGCGGCGGCATCCCGTAGCGCATCGGCTCCAGGTAGTAGGCGAACGGCTCCAGCGGCAGCTTCATCCGCTCCATCGCGGCGAGATAGTCCTCGTAGCGGTGGAGGCGCTGCCCGCCGGTGACCAGTTCGGTGCCCCGGAAGAGGAGGTCGAAGCTGTTCGAGTAGGTCGGATTGGCCGGGTCGGGGTGGGTGTAGAACGGGCGCTTGACCAACGGGTAGCCAGGGACAAAGAGGAAATCCGAACCGTGGGTCTGCATCGCCCACTCGCCCAGCCAGCGTTCGTGCTGCGGAGCCAGATCCGGTTCACCCCGGCAATCCTCCCCGTAGCGCTCGAAGATCAACTGTTGCGCGTCGCGGAAGTGCAGGTGCGGGATCGTCTCCGGCACCTGGGGTAAGCGCACGTTCAGCAGGGCCAGTTCCGCCGGATAGCGTTCTTCCAGCGCGGCGAGGATGTGGCGGATCACCCCGGTCAGCACGCGCATGATGGTGAAGTGGTCGGTGATGAAACCCATCTCGGCATCCAGGCTGACGTACTCGTTGATGTGGCGGCTGGTGCTGTGCGGCTCGGCGCGGAAGACCGGCCCGACCTCGAAGACCCGCTCGAACACCCCGACCATGATCTGCTTGTAGAACTGCGGCGACTGGGCCAGGTAGGCGGTCTGCCCGAAATACTCCACCGGGAAGACGTTGGCCCCGCTCTCGCTGGCGCTGGCGATCAGCTTGGGCGACTGGATCTCGGTGAAGCCCGCGCCGCTCAGGTATTCGCGGTAGGCGGCCATGACCCCTGCCGACAGCCGGAAGCGCGCTCGGTAGCCGGGGTTGCGCAGCCCCACCGTCGCGTTGTCGAGGAAGGTGTCCAGCCCGACCTTCAGCACCCGCTTGTTGATCGGGAAGGGCAGCGGCTCGGTCACCGGGGTGATCACCTCCACGGTGATATCGTGCAGTTCCACCCCGCCGGGCGCTTGCGCCTCCTCGACCACGATGCCCTCCAGCCGGATCACCGTCTCGCTCTGGAGATCCCGGAGCGGGGCCACCCGCGCCGCGTCCTCCGTGACCGCCTGCGCCGTGCCGAAGCCGTCGCGGATCACCAGGAAGGTGATGCCGCCCAGTGCCCGCTGCTGGTGCAGCCATCCGGCCAGGGCCACCCGCTGGCCCACATATTCTTTGATCTGGGTGGTGCGAATATGCTCCATCCCCGACTCCTTTCCGCAAAAACAAGACAAAAATCCCCCCGTCCATGAAAGGACGAGGGGATTCCTCGTGGTGCCACCTTTCTTCGCCCCCGCCAGGCGGGAGCCTTGTAGCCGTTTGCGGGGGCCAGCCGGGTCCGCTCGGGAGTGTTCGTTCACGGGGGCCAGGAGGCCGCCTTTCAGCTTGGGGCGGCTCTCTGTGCTCCGGCGGGTCCGCTACTCGTCTCCGTCATCGCGTTAGGGTTATTATACGGGATCTGCCGGAGGCGATCAACCACGTTGTGAGATTGAAGGCGGCGCGGCAACACCCGCAGGTCATTGATCGCTCACGCGGTGAGCGTTGCTAAAGGTACGGTAGGTTCACGATGCGTTCTATCTGCGTGATGTGCGGTCGTTCGTGGTGCGCCAGCCGATCGGCATAATTCAGCACTGTCCGCTCGATGGGCGCGCCGACTCCCTGCACGATCGCCACTTGTTCCCAGTCAGTGGGGGCGAGCGGTTCCAGGACGGCCAATAGCTCGGTGCGCTGCGTCGTGAAGGCGTGCAGCGAGGCCCGAAATTCCTGCTCGTGATAGTCCGTTTGGTTGATCCAGGTCCGGGGGCTGACCGCCCGAATGGCCGGTCTGTCGTGGGTGAGGATCTCCCGAATGTACTTGCCCCACAAATCTGCGCAGGCGCGCAGATGAGCCAGCACGTCATTCGCCGACCACTCCCCAGGCGCGGGGGCGGTGTTAAATTGTTCCGGTGCCCGGTCGATGATCAGCTCGGCGAGGCGCTGCGGCGTGGCGGCCAGTATGGTCAGAATCTTCTCTCTGGGAAGGGGTTTATCGGGCACGGGATGGCTCCTTGTGTACAGGCCAGGCGATAGTACGCCCTTTTCACCCCACCTCGTCGGTCGCGTCCAGCCCTTCGGCGGAAGCGGGGGGACGGGCTTTGCGCTGTTGCTCGCGCTCGCGCAGTTCCACCCGGCGGATTTTGCCGCTGACCGTCTTGGGCAGTTCGCGCACGAACTCGATCTCGCGGGGGTACTTGTAGGGCGCGGTGGTCGTCTTGACGTACTCCTGGATTTCGCGGACCAGGGCGTCGGAGCCTTCGTAGCCGGGGGCGAGGATGACGAACGCCTTGACGATCTCGCCGCGCAGCGGGTCGGGGCTGGCGACCACGGCGGCCTCGGCTACGGCGGGGTGTTCGATCAGCGCGCTTTCGACCTCGAACGGGCCGATGCGGTAGCCCGCGCTGATGATCACGTCGTCGGCGCGGCCCACGAACCAGAGGTAGCCGTCCTCGTCCTTCAACGCCCTGTCGCCGGTGACATACCAATCGCCGCGCATCGCCCCGGCGGTGGCTTCGGGGTTGCGCCAGTATTCTTGAAAGAGGCCGATGGGCCGCTGGGGCTTGACCCGCACGGCGATATCGCCCTCCTGGCCGGGCGGCACTTCTTGCCCGTCGTCGTCGATCACGCTCACGTCGAAGCCGGGCGACGGCTTGCCCATCGAGCCAGGCTTGACCACCAGCGGCGGGAAGTTGCCGACGATCAGGACCGACTCGGTCTGCCCGTAGCCGTCGCGGATGGTCAGGCCGGTGGCCTCCTGCCAGACCTCGATTACTTCGGGGTTGAGCGGTTCGCCCGCGCCCACGCACCAGCGCAGGTGGGGGAACTGGTACGCCTTCAGGTCCTCCAGCACCAGCGTGCGGTAGACGGTGGGCGGAGCGCAGAAGGTGGTGATCGGGTACTGGCCCAGCAGCCCCAGCGTTTCGGCGGCGTTGAACTTGCCCCGGCTGTCGTGGACGAACAGGGCCGCGCCCTGGTTCCAGGGGCCGAACAGGCTGCTCCACGCCGCCTTGGCCCAGCCGTTGTCGGCGGCGTTCCAGTGCAGATCGCCTTCGCGCAGATCGAGCCAGTATTTGCCAGTGATGATGTGGCCGATGGGGTAGGAGGCGTGGGTGTGGAGCACCATCTTGGGGTAACCGACGGTGCCGCTGGTGAAATAGATCATCGCCGGGTCGGCGCTGGCAGTCGGTTCGCCGCTGTAATCGGTCGGGGCCGCGCCCACCGTCGCTTCGTAGTCCAGCCAGCCGTCCGGCGGGGCTGCCGCATCGCCCTCCCCGACGACGATCCGCACCGCCAGCGCGGGGGTCTCGCCGCGCACCTGATCGACCTTGTGCGCCCCGGCCTCGTCGGTGATGACCGCTCGCGCCTCGCTGATGCTCAGGCGGTAGGCGATGTCTTTGGGGGTTAGCAGGATCGTGCCGGGCATACTGACCGCCCCCAGCTTCATGATCCCCAGCACCGCCTCCCACCAGGCCGGGATGCGCGGCAGCATGATTGCCACCCGATCGCCCTTCTGCACCCCGGCATCGCGCAGGGCGGCGGCGACCTGGTTGGCCCGCCGGTCGAACTCGGCAAAGGTGATCCGCCGCTCGCCGCCCGGCCCCACCCACAACATCGCCAGGTGATCGGGGTCGGTGGCCCAGCGCGCGATCACATCCCTGGCCCAGTTAAAGGTTTCGGGCACATCGAGGTGGAAATCGCGCCGGGTCTGTTCGTAGTCCTCCATGTTGTGCGTGGTGTCCGGTCCGTGTGCGCCTGTCATCTGCCATCCCCCTTTGGCTGGTGGCGTCGCCGCCTGTTTGGCTCCGTTGGTCGTTGCTGCCCGTGGCCGTCTGCCTCATTATATTACAGATCGGGGGCTGTGGGGGGATGGCGCGGCTAGCTTTGCCTGGCCCAGAGGGTGAAGCGGGTGATTTCGGGACGGCAGTTCAGCCGCACATGGGGCTGGACCATGCCCACGCCCCGGTTGGTGTACTGGATCATGCTGCCGACCTGATAGCGTCCCGACGGGTATTTCTCGCCCATCTGTGGCAGGGTCGGCGGCCCGATGAAGGGGAGCACCACCTGCCCGCCGTGCGAGTGGCCGGACAATTGGAGGTCGAAGCGCCCGGTCGCCGCGCTGGTGTCGGCGAAATCCGGCTCGTGGGCCAGCAAGATGGCCGCGCCATCTGCCGGGAGCCGGGCCAGCACCCGTTCGAGCCGGGCCAGTCCCCACCAGATATCGTCCACCCCGCCGATATGGAGCATCGCGCTGCCCCGCCGGATGGTGTGGACATCGTTGTCCAGGTTCAGGATATTGCTCTCCCGCAGGACCTGGCGGATCACCGTCGATGTCGGCCACTGATCGTGGTTGCCCAACACCGCCAGCACCCCGTCGCGGGCCTGGAGCAGTCGCAACGCGCCGATCAGGTCGTGGGCCGATTCGGCAGGGCGGTGGGTGACAAAATCGCCGGTGATGACGATCAGGTCGGGTTGGAGCGTATTCACCAGCGCCACAGCCTCATCCAGCCGGGCGCGGTCAAGCCAATCGCCCATGTGCAGGTCGCTCAGTTGCACCAGCCGGTAGCCGTGAAAGGCCGGGTCCAGGTGGGGCAGCGTGACCGCCACCGGTTCAATGCTCAGCCAGTGTGGCTCGATAGCGGCGGCGTAGCCCACGCCCGCCGTTCCCACCAAGGCCCCGCGCAGCGCCAACCCCGCTGCCCCTTTGAATACATCTCGCCGAGTCCACATTCGTTTACTCATAACCTCCTCTGTATTCTATGTACCCAGCTTACCTGAGTACGAATGTGCCGCGTAAGATACGATAGTCACCGCCCTGGCAGGGTCGAACGCCACTATCGGTGGGGACGTAGCGACCGACCGTCTTATATGCGCCGCCGCCGGGCAAGCTGCCGCCACACCTGCACCGCCAGGAACACCGCGAGGGCGGCGGTCAGGTCCACCGCTAGATCGCGGAAATCGTCAAAGACCAGCGGGCGGTTTTTGTAGAGCAGTTGGAACGCCTCCTGCCCGACCCCCGCCGCCAGCAGCAGGCCCAGGTAGAGTCCCAGCCGCGCCCGCAGCAGCGGGAACAGGCTCAGCAGCACCATCCCCAGCAGGCCGAACAGGATCGAGTGGCTGACGGCGTGCTCCCCGTTGGTGGCGAACACCCCGTTGAGGACGCGCCCGAACGGGGGCCACTGTTCGCCCAGCCAGCCGAACGGGAACAGGATCAGCGCCAGCAGCCCCAGCAAGGGCCAGACGCGGAGGAGCGTTTTCGACATCAGTGGCCTCCGTCTGTGGTGGTGACCAGGCTATCCGGGGTCGGCGGCGGGCCGTCGGGGTAGGGGATCCAGTCGCTGTCGCCGCCCCGCGAGAGGAGGCCGGTATCGGCCCCGGCCAGGTCGGCCCGGTGAGCCGTGAGCAGGGCGGCAGCGTCCGACCGTGCCAGGTTCCAGGCGCGCCAATCCTGCGAGGCCGGGTTGCTCTCTAGCTCCTGTAGCTGGCGGGCGAGGTGTGCCCGCAGGATCTCGCGCTCCTCCCCACGGACCTGGGCCAGTGCGGGCAGCAGCGCCGGGACGGCATCTACCGATAGCTGGGTCAGGTAGTAAGCGTCCAGCTTGCCGCTTGTGGCATAGCGGGCCAGGTTTTGTTGGGCGATGGTCGCGTCGGGATTGATCCCGTTCAGCGTGGCAAGGAAGCCCAGCGCCGCCACCAGGCAGCCGCCTGCGAACAGGGCCGGGCGGGTCCACAGCGCCACCAGGAACAGGCCAAAGACCACCGCCAGCCAGATCAGAAAGACGTGGACATAGAGCCGCAATTCGGTGTAGCCATAGGCTTCTTCGTAGAGCAGCATCCGCTGGAGCGCGGTGACGATCAGCACCAGTACCAGGCCGACCAGCCCCGTGCTGAGCGCCTGGAACAGCCGGGCCTGCCCCCGGCTCTGGCGGCGGGTCAGCGCGTGGAGGCCGACGATCAGCCCCAGGGTCAATACGGCGACCAGCAGCAACTCGAAGAAGCCGCGCCGGGCGTAGTCGGCATAGGTGAAGCCCGCCGCCGTGATGTTGGCCTGCCCGCCGAACAGGTAGGTCCACTGGAGCCAGCCGAAGGCCAGGAACAGCGCATCAACCAGCACCAGCAGTGTCGTCGCCTCGACAAAGCCGATCCCGACCCGGCGCGACAGGGTCGCCAGTTCCAGTTCGGTCGGGTCGGGGGCATGGTCCGGGTCGCGGCGGGTGAGGGCGTAGGCCAGCCCCCCGGCGATGGCCCAGCTAGCGCCGAGGACGACCGCCCCGCGCCAGCCCCATTCCGGCAACTGCGTCACGAAGTCGAGTTGGAACAGTCCGGCCAGGGTGTGGGCGAACACCAGATCCGCCGAGGCGAGCAGCCCGGTAAACACGCCCAGCACCGGCAGCGCCAGCAGCAGCCCGCGCAGCACTGGCACCACTCGCGGCCAGCCTTGCCGGGTCGCCGTCAGGTCAATGGCCGCCGGAAGCAGTGGCGCGGGCAGGACCACCATGTGGCCCAGCGTGCGCAAGAGGGCGAACGGGTAGGCCAGCAGCCCCAGCGGCGAGGGGCGTGCCCCGCCCCAGCGGTCGGCCAATAACCCCAGCAGGGTGAGCACCGCCAGCAGGTTGAGCACGGTCAGCA